>CAMWZB010000038.1 GCA_947178655.1 uncultured Porphyromonadaceae bacterium | reverse complement strand
GGTTTATCAGGTTATTCTATAAGGTTATAGACTACCGTATACTCATAACTCATAAACTCATAAACTTCAAGTTTCTCAAGTTAGTAAAAACTTGAGAAACTTGAGTTACTTTACTTGAGCACAATCTTGGCCGAGATGGTGCGTGCCGAGGTCGATGCTGTCAGGACATAGACACCTGCGGGGAGGTGACCCAGGTCGAGTGTTGCTGTCTCAGCAGATGCGGCCACGGTTCTTCCGGTGCTGTCGTATACAGCGACACGGGCAGGACCGTCAGTAGAGAGTATGCGGAGCATGCGGCCGTCGAGAGTGTAGTCAAGGGCACGGGCTGACTGCGCTACGTTCTCGATACCGAGCGAGCCGTCGGGAGTGATGTACATGTCGATGTACGACACAGGCGCTCCGGCCGACTTCATCTCAACAAAGCCGGTGTGGAGCTCTTCGACATCGGAGTTGAAGGTGACGGAGAACTCACCGCCTTCCTTGGGCAGCGACTCTGCAGAGAGCGTGAAGTTGGCGGCATGCGAACCGACCATCTTGAGAGCTATAGGCTCGGTGAGGTTGACGCCTTCGGCGCTGAATTCCATCACATAGTCGGCAGAGGGCGACACCGTATTGGTGTGCAGGCGCTCGGCAGGACGGATGAAAGCCACGTCGGTGCGGCCCCACGACACATCGTCGATGTAGTAGACGGCGCTGTTGTCACGGCCACGGTTCGACGTGAAGCGGAATCCGATGTAGAACGTGTCGGCGAGGTCAAGTCCGTCGAGGTCGATGACGAAGTCCTGCCATTCCTTATTGTAGTCGGCTGTGGCAGGAAGCGTCAGGCCGATCGGCTCAATATAGAGGTCGCCCTCGACCATATCCATATAGCATACCTCGAGGAGGTCGGTCTGGCCTTCGGCGAGAAGGTCGCCCATGACGCGGAATGTGAAGAACCGCGATTCGGCGTTCTTATAGTCGAGGGCAGGAGTTGCCAGAAGCATCCGGCAGGGATTCTCCGTACCGGCAGGCACAAGCATGTCGTAAGCGGTGACCTTCGCCACGTGGTTGCCGTCCTCTTCGTTGTAGCCCCACCATGCGCGGGTGCCTTCGACAGCTATATTCTTCCAGCCGTTGGCAAAGGCGAGCGGCTTGTTGCGCTCAGTCGCACCCTCGAAGTCCTCTGTCATCAGCGTGAGCGGAGTACCCTGATGGAGGGGGAAGTCATCACCTTCCTTGGGCTGGGGCTTGTCGCCTCCGTCGGTGGAGCCGGACACATGGAGCATGAACGAATTTCCTCCAGGCACAGAGAACTCGATGACGTCAGAGTGCTCGCCTTCCTCGCGCGGCACGTAGGTGATGACGATACGTGTGGTACCCGACTTGAGGAGTGTGGTGGAGTTGATGCGGAAGTTGCCCGATGCATCGATTATACGGGCTGTGCCGAAGTCAGGAGCGTTGGCAGTGACGACTTCGAGGGCCTGTTCATGAGTGCTGCCCACGGCTGCCACGAAGTCTGTGATGCCGGTGGCGTCGACAGTCACCTCGGGGAGGTTGTCCGGGTCGATTGCCATAGCGGTGAACTGAGCGCCGGTAGAGAGTTCGACGGGAGTAGCATCGAAGTTGATGCGGCAGTTGTGCTTGCCTATTGCGGTGGGTGCATAGCTCAGAGTCACGACGGTCGTACCTGTGCCGGCGGGAATCTCCTCGACATCAATCGAGAACTGGTCGCGGTTGGCTCCGGTGAGATATACCTGCACAGGCGCCTTGAGTGCGGTGGTATTGACGCTGAAACGGCCGAAGGGCTTCGACTGGCCGACCAGACCGAATTCGTCGGACTCGAACAGCTTTTCGGTCACGACATCGAGAGCCGGCTCCTCTTCAGGAACGGCTATATCAGCCGACGAGCGCGGGCTGATGGAGACTATGCTCATGGAGCGGACGATACCGGTCACTGTGGCCTGCTCGGGTACTGCCGTTGTGGCCAGGTCGGTTCCTGCGAACGGAAGCACCGTGACAGCTGTCTGTCCGGATGTGCCGCGGCGGGTAGTGCTGAAAGTGGCGCCTTCGTCCACTGCATCAAAGACCACTTGATCCGACAGAGTGACCAGACGGTGTATGTACAGCTCAGGTGACGACAGCACCTCGGCGGCAGATACTTCGAGGGGCGACTTGGAGCCTGTGCCGGTCTTGGTGACCGCCGGATTGAGAACCATCAGATAAGGCACGTTCATCGACTTGGTCAGGGTGCAGAGCACGCCTGTGACGATGTCGCCCGAAGCGATGTCCGGAGCTCCGTACCACTCGAAGTCAAGGCAGAGCGCTCCGGTCATGTCCTGAGCATACACCTTGGTGCCGTCGACATATGTGACGGTAGCCTTGCCTGTATAGCGGTACATGATGTCCTCGGATGACGGAAGATTGACAATCTGAGAGGCCATCGGGATGGATGTCACAGCGGTGGCATTGCCCTTGAGCGCTACGGTGACATCTTCAGCTCCGGCGCTGGAAAGAGTGAGAGTGCCCGCTGCATCGCCTGCCTGTGCGGCCTTATAAGTAAGGTTAAGCGTATATCCTGCTGCGGCATCGGCGGCGGAGATGGATGTGACCTCAGCCCCGAAGTCACCCGACACACTGACAGCGACAGCCTCGGTCAGACCCGTACCCTTGACAGATACAGAGCCTGCCACCGGCGTGCCCTGAAGCGTATAGCCGAAATCGACTTCAGCGGGATTGACAGCGATGGCCGCATCGCCCACGGGAGGGTCGGGAGGCGTCACGGGCTGATTGCCGAAAAGTTCGGCCCACGTAGTGGCCACGCGTATGCCGTCGACAAGTACGTCAGGAGCAACTGCCGTAGCGGTCGAACCTTGACGGAGCTGAACTGCGACTGCACCATAGCTCGCCGAGATATCGGCATTGGCGGCATTACCGGTCATATCCGGAGTGCCCTCCGTATCCATCTCGGGATTCACCCACACCTCCCAAGTGTCGTTGTTGGTGCCGTCGATGAACGTATATTTGCCCACGACGAGATAGGTCTTGTTTAATTCAATCTCATAGGGAGTGGACAGAGTCGCCGAATTCTTTGAAGCGGCAAGATAGGTCTTTCCGCCGTCAGCATAGGCGTAGAGACGTCCTATTTCGCTGCCCGTACACTTGTTGTCACTGAATCCTGCTTTTGTTCCGGCCTGGAGAGTGAAGAAGTATACCTTGCTTTCAGCCGACTTGACGCTGACAAGAGCCGATACATATACCGACCCTGTATTCACCCCGTTTCCGTTCTCGCGGAACATCCTGACACAGCGCTGGTTGGCGAGGTCTGCTCCGGCCACCTCAGCCGACAGCCCCAAGGGAGTGTCGATGTATCCGGGATATGTGAGAGCCGGCTCGACGAGCTGAATGGGATTGTTGACGTTGTTCGTTCCCTGATTCATCCATTCACCCTGTCCGTAAAGTTTTCCGGCAGGGTACTCGAAATTCTCCGTAAGGAGCAATTCGGCCTGGGCCGACGGGGCCGCCATGATGCCGGCAGCAAGGCCGATAAGAACCGGCCATAGTGTCGTTCTGTTCATGTGTATGTGATATTGGTTCATAAAAGATTAGATTATTCGCATTGCATGAGGAGAACTACAAAGGTATAACAATTATTTGAAGTCCGCAACATTTTGACGCAACATTCGGCATAATTCTTTCCGCCATTCTACCGAAACTGCGGCTTAAAAGCCAAAATGATTGTATTTCATACACTTGATGTTATTTGCTAATCCGGCTGATATTTGGTAACTTTGCCATCTACTATGGCAGGACTCAAGACACGCACCGCACACTCGCTGAAGTGGAATCTTATCGACCGCACCGCCACTCAGCTGCTCTACGCCGTGACCGGCGTGGTGCTCGCACGCGTTCTGTCGCAGGACGACTTCGGCCTTGTCGGGGCCGTGCTGGTATTCCAGGCCTTCGCCGCGCTTCTGGTAGACAGCGGATTCTCCTATGCTCTTATACAGCGTAAACGTCCCACGAAACTGGACTACTCGACCGTCTTGTGGTTCAACCTCGGAGTATCGGCGGCGCTCTTCGCCGTGCTCTTCGCATGCGCTCCCCTCATCGCCGACTGCTTTCAGGGCGACACCCGCCTCATCCCGCTGACACGTGTGATGGGACTGGCTCTGATACTCAACGCGTCGGCCATCGTGCAGACCAACCGCCTGATGAAAGCCATGGACGTGCGCTTCGTGGCCGTGTCGAACTCAATAGGTCTTGTCGTCGGAGGTGTCACCGGCATATCACTGGCTCTGACGGGCTTCGGCGCATGGGCCATCGTGTGGCAGACACTGGTGACTGCGGCAGTCAAGTCGGCCGTGCTGTGGACGTCGTCGGGATGGCGGCCTCTGTGGCGCTTCTCCATGACGTCGCTGCGCTCGTACTTCGGAATCGGTTCCAGGATGATGCTGACATCGTTTCTGAACACGGTGTTCCAGAACATATACTCGTTTTTCATCGGCAACCGCGCGGGACTGACATCCTTAGGATACTACACTCAGAGCGACAAGTGGAGCAAGATGGGCATAACGAGTCTGACGCAGGTGCTGACGTCGACATTTCTTCCCACACTGTCGGCCGTGCAGGACGACAGGGCCCGGTTCGTGGCCGTGCTGTCGAAGATCAACCGCTTCACGGCATATCTGCTCTTCCCGTCGATGATGGGCCTGATGCTGATGGCCGAACCGATATTCCACGTGCTCTTCGGCACAAAATGGGACCCGTCGGTCATCCTCTTCCAGTTGCTGCTGCTGAGAGGTATCTTCACAGTGCTCGGCACACTCTATAACAATTATATCCTGTCGCTCGGCCACGGAGGCACACTCGTGCGCCTCGAAGTGATACGCGACACAGTGGCCATAGCGGCCCTGATAGCCACGCTTCCCTTCATCTCCCGGACCACGGCCGACAATCCCGTGTGGGGGCTGGAGCTGATGCTGTGGGGACAGACGGCCGCATCGGCCGTGACGTGGGCGGTCACTCTGCGTTCGGCATCGAAAATCACCGGCGTGACTGTCAGACAGTATATCACCGACCTGATGCCCTACTTCGCCCAGACCGCCGTGATAATCCCCGTGATAAAGATGGCGGCATCCGTAGCCGACACCGACCTTGTCCGCCTTGCCATTGAAGCAGCGGCAGGACTTGTCCTCTACATCGGCATCAATCGCCTGTTAGGCTCGAAAATTCAGCTGGAGGTATTCGATTATTTCAGGAGACCGAAAAAGTAATATCAGCAAAAGAGACGCTGGAATATGAGCGCATCGGCATACATGCGTCCGCGCCTCAGCCATGAGCGCAGACGCCCAGCGCTCTTGAATCCGGCAGCGGCGAAGAGCGCTTTCGAAGCGGCATTGCCGCAGTCAACGATGGCGGCGAGCTGATGCATCCCCAGAGTGTCGGAAGCATAGGCGCAGAGCACTTCGAGCGCAGCCAGAGCATAGCCGCGGCGACGGAATGCGGGTGCTATGATGATGCCCACAAAGCCGCGGCGGTCGCGGCAGTCATAATCCGATATATCGACACAGCCCACGCGCTCGCCCGTGACACTGTCAGCGATGACAAGCCGCAGTTCTTTCTGCGCGAAGATATCAGCCTGATAGCAGTCGATGTACTGCCACAACTGCTGGCGGCTCACCGGAGCCGTATCGAAACCGGAGCCTTCAACACCGTCAAGGCTCTGAAGCATGAACAGAAAGTCGAGATCCGATGGCTCCGGAGCCCGGAGAAGAATGCGATTGTCGGAGAGTTTCATATTTTTGATGTATTAGAGTTCGAAGGGAGTGCGCGCGGTGAGCGAGCGTGCGAGAGTCACCTCATCGGTGTACTGGAGCTCATCGCCGACTGACACACCCCGTGCAAGCTGGGTGATACGCAACGACGGATTCTCGCGCGAGAGCAGCCTGTATATGTAGAAGTTGGTTGTATCGGCCTCCACCGTGGCACCAGTGGCGAGAATGACTTCGCTGATGCCGCCGGCCCGCACGCGTTCGACCAGCGAAGCAATCTCGAGAGCATCAGGCCCTATGCCGTCGATAGGCGATATCAGGCCGCCGAGAACATGATAAAGACCTGAGAATGAGCGGGTATTCTCGATGCTCATGACATCCTTGACGTTCTCGACCACACACACTACCGATGACTGCCGGCGCCCTGAAGAACATATCGGGCATATATCGCTCTCGCTTATGTTGTGACACACCTCGCAGTAGCGGATGTCGTTGCGCAGGTTGATGATGGCGTGACCGATGGCCGTGGCCTCGTCGGCGGGACGGCGCAGCAGGTGGAGGGCGAAGCGCATGGCCGTCCTCCGCCCCACACCGGGGAGCCTCGACAATGCGCTGACAGCGTTCTCGAGGAGTGTCGATGAAAATTCCTGTTCCATTATGACGCGAAGTTACGGAATTATGTCCGAAAAGTCAAATGTGTACATTTATTAACAAGCCATTTAGGTGTTTATATTGGCCATAAAGTCGAAAATTAGCACTTTTTGGCAAATGTCATTTGAATGGTGTATGTAATAATTCTAACTTTGCACATCCTCTTGCATCCTTCCATACGTAAATAGCAAAATACAATCAATATCACATTCATAATTTATGCTCAACAGACTGAAAGCCGGAATCCTGACGGCCGTACTGCCGTTGATGGCGGCATCAGCCCAGACCGTACCTTCGCTGAGTCTTGATGACTGCCTGACGATTGCCATGAGCGGCAATCCGACAGTAAAAGTCGCCGACATGGAGGTGCGCCGGCTCGACTACTCCAAGAAAGAAGTCATCGGGCAGCTGCTCCCGTCGATAGACTTCGGGGTGAACTACAACCGCATGGTGGCCAAACAGGTGATGTACATGAACATGGACGGCTTCGGAGGCCTCGGAGGCGGCTCGGAAGACACTGATGCTCCGGCTGACGCCGCCGGCACTGAATCCTCAGGACGGTCATCCAACTCGAACGGTATCAAAATGGGCCTGGACAACTCGTGGCAGCTCGGATTCTCCGGGTCGCTACCCGTCATAGCGCCTCAGCTATGGAAATCGCTTTCGCTGTCAGACAGCCAGATACTCCGCAGCGTCGAGGCTTCGCGACAGAGCAAGCAGCAGCTCGTCAATCAGGTGAAAAGCGCCTACTACGCATTACTGCTGGCAGAAGACTCGCGCAAAGTGATACAACAGAGCTACGACATGGCCAAACTCACATACGAGACCTACTCCAAGCAGTACGCTCTCGGCGCGGCATCGGACTATGATGTGCTCCGGACATCCGTGGCCATGAAGAATGTAGAGCCGGAACTCGCTCAGGCCGACATAGCCATCCGACGCGCCAACCTGCAACTGCGCGTTCTGATGGGCCTTGAACCGGACTTTGAATTCACCGTCTCCGACAAGCTGAGCAACTACGAATCGACGATGTACGAGAGCACTTTGGCTGCCATGAACACAGACATCAGCGGCAACGCGGATCTGCGTCTGCTCGACATCGACGCCAATATCACCAAGAAGAACCTTGACATAAAGAAACTCGCCTTCTCTCCGACACTCGCGCTCACCGCCAACTACAACTGGACTTCGATGAGCAACGGCTCGCCGTTCAAGAACTTCAGATGGAATCCTTACTCGACCGTCGGATTCACGCTGTCCGTACCTATATTCCAGGGCGGCCGACGCTACAGCGCCGTCAGGCAGGCTGCCATACAGCTCGACGAGATAAGGCTGCAACGCGAGAACCTGGAGCGCACCGTCAATATGCAGGTCAATCTCGCCATCGACAACATCAAAGTGAATGTCAAGCAGATAGCATCGTGCAGCGAGAGCATGAAACAAGCCGAACGCGCACACACAATCATGGAGCGGAGCTTCGACATCGGCGCGGCGAGCTATCTCGACCTGCGGGATTCAGAACTCGCCCTCACGCGCGCTCAACTCACCTACTATCAAGCGATATACAACTATCTCATAGCCGGCAGCGAGCTCGAACTCCTTCAGGGCACAGCCGATGTCGAACGCTATACTTCCGCCACCGAAAAGTAAATTCAACCCTATGAAAGCCCGTCATATCGCTGCCGCAGCACTCATGGCAGCACTCGCACTCACCTCCTGCGGAAAAAAAGATGCCGCAGCAGACATTGCACCCGAAGAAGAGCTGCCCATCGTAACAGTCGATGTGGCCCACCGCATGTCAGTGGCCC
>CAMWZB010000037.1 GCA_947178655.1 uncultured Porphyromonadaceae bacterium | reverse complement strand
CCGCCGTTCACCGTGCCGTCCTCGACCGTGATGACCGGACAGCCCTTCCGTGCCACAGCCTCAAGTATCGCTTCATCGACAGGCTTAAGATATATCATATCATACAAAGCCGCCTTCACTCCATGTCCGAGAGCCTCCGACACCGCCTTGGCCGCATCGTCCGACACAGGGCCTATCGTCAGAACGGCCACATCATCGCCGTCGGCGAGCATCTCGCCTCGGCCCGGTTCGAGCACGCGCATCTCGTTCTGCCAGTCGGCAAGTTTGCCTGCGCCGCGCGGATACCGTATGGCGAAAGGACCGTAGTCGCCGCTCTGAGCCGTGTAGAGCAGATTACGGAGCATATGCTCGTTTCGGCCCGACGCAACAATCATTCCGGGCACCGTCCGCAGATAAGCCAGATCATAGGCCCCGTGATGAGTCGCACCGTCCTCGCCGACAAGCCCGGCGCGGTCTATGCAGAATGTCACCGGCAGGCGGTTCAGCGCCACATCATGGATGATATTGTCATAGGCTCGCTGAAGGAAACTAGAGTATATCGCCACATACGGACGCATCCCGTCTTTGGCAAGACCGCCAGCGAACGTCACGGCATGCCCCTCCGAGATGCCCACATCGAACACCCGGTCAGGCATCGCGGCCTGCATCGTGCCCACCGATGTGCCTGACAGCATTGCTGCCGTCACAGCCACTATACGGTCGTTCTTCCGCGCAAGCTCGAGAACCGTATTGCCGAACACATCCTGATACTTCAGAGGAGCTCCGGCCTTCGGAGCGGCATCCGCACGCTCACCGGTTGCCGCATCGAAGCGGCCCGGAGCATGCCACGACGCCGGATCAGCTTCCGCAGGAGCATACCCCTTTCCCTTGGTCGTACGGAGATGCAGTATACGGGGGCCCTCCATATCACGGATATCATTCAGCACACGTATCACAGTCGGAAGATCATTCCCGTCGAACGGACCGAAGTACCGTATATTGAAACCCTCGAATATATTCTGCTGACGCGAAAGCAGCGACTTCAGGCTGTTGTTGAACCTGAGCAGTGCACCCCTGCGGGCCTCCGAAACCAGATGCATACGCTTGAGCCCGCGGAATATCTTGTAGCGCACGTCGTTGTACAGACGCGACGTATTGATATGCGTCAGATAGCGGCTCAGAGCCCCGACCGGACTGTCTATCGACATATCGTTATCATTCAAGATGATAAGCAGATTGTTCGGCGTGTTCGACGCATTGTTGATTCCCTCGAACGCCAGCCCGGCGCTGATCGACGCATCTCCGATGACTGCCACTATATTCCGTCGCGGACTGTCGCCCTTCAGACGCGAAGCCACACTCATCCCGAGGGCCGCCGATATCGAGTTAGACGCATGGCCGGCTGCGAATGTGTCATACTCGCTCTCGTCAGGATTCGGGAAGCCGCTAAGACCGCCCAGACAACGGTTCTTGGCGAACGCATCTCGACGCCCCGTAAGTATCTTATGCCCGTAAGCCTGATGTCCGACATCCCACACAATCCGGTCATAGGGTGTATTGAACACATAGTGTAGAGCCACCGTGATCTCTACTGCTCCCATGCTCGAAGCAAAGTGTCCGGGATTCTTCGAGAGAGAGGCGATGAGGAACCGGCGCAACTCCTCGCACACCTGTGGCAACTGCTCTACCGGGAGTTTGCGCAGGTCTGAGGGACTGTTGATGCCCGACAACAGCGGCAGCTGGGCCTTATCTGTAGTCTTCTCGCTCATTTCCTGATATATTTTTTATACATCGGCACAAAGATGATTATGCCCGAGGCAACTATCACAAAACACGTGTAAAGCGTGACATCCGCATGGCTGAGTATATACCACACAAGTCCGAGCCACAACAGACCCAGTATCACGAACCGCACTATGACCGATATATCCGTTTTTTTCTGTTTCATATGATTGCTGATGCACTTTTGCTAAAAGCCCATCGTATTTTGCAAAATTAGCAATTTTTTGGCAGTTGTGCAAAATTGCACTACTTTTGCGTTATATAAGTATAGCAACGTTTCGAATACTATCTGGATATGAATAGAATACAAACCCTCATCGCCTTAATCGCGCTATCTTTCGCCTCGGCATTGCAAATATCGGCAGCCGACCCTGCCGCGACTGACTACTCCATGGCTCAATGCGAAGGATCTCTCACACCATACCCTTCACAGGTGGCCCCCGTCGAGCACCCCGACTCCCTGACGCCCGTATTCATTAACCACGTCGGACGGCACGGCGCTCGATATCCCGCTTCCGCCACCAACTGCATCACTCTTCGCCGCGCCCTCGAACACGCCGATTCCATCGGCTCAATCACACCCCTCGGCCGAAAACTGAAAAAACTGAACGAGCAGGTAATCGAGCTGAGCAACAACCGCTGGGGCGCACTCGACTCTCTCGGCATGTACGAACAGGCGGCAATTGCTTCCCGGATGTTCTACAACTTCACCGAAGTATTCAGCTCCGACGCAACGGTCCGTGCCATTTCATCCTACTCCCCGAGAGCGATGATGAGCATGTACTCGTTCGTCCATCAGCTCGACAGGCTCAACAACCGTATGACATACCTGACATCCACCGGACGCGTCAACTCTCCCCTGATGCGGCCATTCGACATCGACACCGACTACCTCGACTTCCGCAAACAGCACTCATGGCAAAAGACTTACGACGAATACGCCGACCGCACCGTCCCACTCTCGGCGCTCCGGAGAGTCCTCGGCGATGCATATCCGATGCCCGACGCTCGCCACGCACGCGACCTCGCTCTCGTCGAGTACTACGTCGTGGCCGGACTATCTGCCATGGGACTCCCCTCCCAGATGGACGTATACTTCAATCCCGACGAAGCCAACGCTCTCTGGTCATGCTTCAACCTGCGCCAGTACCTCGTCCGAACTGCCACGACCATCTCATCCGTCCCGGCCGACATCGCCGCAGATCTCGTCCTCGACATCATTTCCACCACCGACGCCTTCATCGACGGCTCCGACACTTCCACCAGGGCAGTCCTACGCTTCGGTCACGCCGAGACGCTCATGCCTCTGCTATCGCTCCTACGGATTCCCGGTTGCTACTACCTCACAAACTACTTCGACACCGTCGCTGCACATTGGCGCGACTTCGACGTCGTCCCCATGGCCTCCAACATACAGTTCATCATTTTCAAAGCTCGGCAGTCCGGACACTACTACGTCCGGGTTGACCTCAACGAGCAACCCGTCGCTCTGCGCAAAGGCGATGACTCCGTATACTACCAATGGGGAGAGCTCCGACGCTACCTCATGAGCCTCGTGCCCATCTACGCACAATAACCCGTCCCCTCCGGGGCCTCCAAAGTGAGCCGGGGCAGCCTCTGCGGCTGTCCCGGCTCTCACGTTCCAATAATTTATGCCTAATTATTGCCTGTGTACCAAAAATCTACTATATAAAAGCCGGAGCCCTGTCTCGCGACAAGTACTGACCTTCTTACAATAGGATTAATACATTTCTGTGTATTCAATGGAAATGATATATCAAGCAAATCTTGATAGTAAGCAATTGGTTCGCATGGCAAATGTATATATAATTTTTTAAAACTTATTAACCTCAAACCGATTATTATAAAACATTAACACTATGTCCTAAATAATGTTATTAAACCCTTTTCACGGCACTCATCCACCCAATCCACCGCAACGCAATCAAATTGCCATGATTTCACAATATTCATCACATTCTGACATTTCGCCAAAATCCTCCCTCAATAGACATCCTGCCACCGATTTTCAATAAAAAAGTTAAACATGCCACCCCTCGGAAAATGACAGAGAGCGCCCCTTTCATAGCGAAAAAGGCGCCCTCAGAAAAAAACTCTGCGTATATCTTAGCGCACAATCACATTACGCGAATGCTCGCCTGAAACGACAATATAAAGCCTGCCGGGCACAAGACCGCCGAAAGTACGGATGCCCGAAGGCAGCTGTCCGGCGAACACGGTCGTACCGTCGATTGAATAGATGCACACTTCAGCACCCTCCGACGAACGCACTTCCACCACAAGCTCGCCGCCGCGGCTGTACGCATCCCACTGATGATAGTCAGCCGTCACGTCGTCCACACCGCTGCTGTAATCGGTCAGGCTGAGCGCATCGACCATGAAACGACGCCCCTTCGTCTGGCGCAGACGCATCCGCACCTTGCCCTGACAGTTCACAGCCACACTGTACTCCTTGTACTGCTGGCCCGAAACGGTCACCGTACCGGCCTTGGAATACGTCACGCCACCGTCGGTCGAGTATTCAACATCCACCGACGCATCCGCGTCCGTGCCGAACACGCGGGAGTAGAACGACACCGTGCCGATACCCGTCATGCGGTCCTCAGCCATAGCGACCACCGACTCTTCCGACTTGCCCGTACGCAGAGCATACTTGCCCTCGTACACTGCGTCGCCGGCCCACATGCCGGCATCCGACAGATCCCATACGCAGGCATTGCCGTAGTAAGTCTTGGCGCTGTACGACCCGTACGACGCATCATACTGCTCGAAGTCCTCGAAGAACGTCGGCGACAGCGTGGCCACGCCGCGGGCCACCGCATCGTCCGACACATAGCTGCCGCACTG
The DNA here is from genome assembly GCA_947178655.1 of uncultured Porphyromonadaceae bacterium. The sequence continues at coordinate 3,585 of CAMWZB010000037.1, read as the reverse complement.
GGCCCTCACGGTCGTCTCGAACGTTCCTTCGGTCGCGCTGTTCAGGCGCATGTACAGCCGAGTGTCGTCCGCGCTCAGTGTCAGCGACTGCTTCCAGTCACTCCGGTCGAGCGATATCTCGAAAGGTGCCTTCACCGACACCGTGAAGTCGCTCTCTATATTGTCTGTCGAAATCAGTATCTCGGCCACGGCCGACGGCTCGCCCGGAGCTGTCGTGAAGACAAGGTCTCCGTCATAGAGGAAATCTATCGACGGAACCACCGCACCCGTAGTCACACGCATGCTCTCGCTCCGCAGACTGGTGCCGGACAGACTGTACTCATACTCCGTCTCGGCGGCAAGGCCGCTCACAGTGTACGTCTGGGCACGGGCATTGACCGACCGGGGATACCCGTCGAGCACACCTTCGCTGTCGCTGACAGTGAGCCGGTAGCAGCCCGACGCATCCTCGTCGCCGACATACGTCCATCCTATCACGAACGACTCGTCAGTCACATCGCGGGCCACATCCACAGGGATGCCGTCAACCGTACGGCCCGTCAGAGTCACTGTCGACCTCGCTGTGCCGGCAGCCACAGTCAGCTTGGACGTGTGGATGCCCGTAGTCGCCGACTTGTAGGTCACAGTCACCTCCGTACCCGCATTCGCGGCCGAGGCGCTCACACTCGAAGGCGACACGGCGAAAGCGGCATTATCCGTCGACAGAGTCACCGTGCCCGTTGCATTGCTCGTCTGCACGGCCACAGTAGCCGTACGCTCCTTGTTGACTCCGCTGATTCCGAGATCTATCGTCGACTTGTCGGCCGGACGGTTCACCGTCGGAGCAGGCGTAGCGCCCGAAGTCCACTTCTCGGCGCTCTTGTCGCCCCATATGTATTCCACCATTTCAGGATGGTCGATGAACGGATTGCGGTTACGCTGGCTCTTGTACACCACATCATTGCGGTTCTTCTCCTTCTCGCTCACCGGATCCATGCGGTGCCATTTCAAAAGAAGGTCGATAGCCCATTTGGAGAACACAGGATAATCGTTCCCTGCAAGCATGTCGCTCGAGAATCGCGCGATGCGGTCATTGTAGCACGCCGCCATATAGAAGTAGCTGCGCGCGAAGTCGCCCTTGTACTCGTCTACAGGCTCGAACACAGTCCCCGAATACCCCGGGAACGTACTCTTGCCGAGTTTGCCAAGGGCCTTCACCGACCCGTTCGAGGCAAGTGTCGTTCCGCCGGAGCACTCCCCGTAGGGATAGTTGCTTCGCTGGCCGTTCACCTTTCCGTCGGTCGGATAGATGTGGAAGGCGTCGCTGTACATCGGCGATGCATCGTCGAACCAGCTCTTCGGGAACGAATGCTCGCGGTTGTAGCAGTCGCCGACGACCTTGTAGTTGCCGCACGTCTCGCCCGTCGACCAGTGCTTGGTCGAGTACATGTCCCAGATTTTTCCGTCAGGATACACATCCGACGTCTTGTACAGTTCGAGCAGGCCCTTGTAGGACACTGTCGTATGAGCACCTATAGTGCTGTGGAGGGCCGTCAGAAGGGACTTGCCGCCCTTGTTCTCACAAGAGCTGTAGTAGCCCGACGGCGCGGCGGCGTGCCCTGACAGCGCAGCCAGAGCCACACACGCGCTGATTGAACAGAATTTTGCTGTGAAATTCATCAGTATTAAGTAAATACTCAAGTCTCGCAAGTTATTACTAACTCGAAAACTTGAAGTTTATAAGTTTTGAAGTTTTTACGCTTATGAACTTGGAAGTTTATGAGATTGGAAGTTCATGAGATTGGAAGTTCATGAATTTATGGCTTGTCTCTTCGGATCTGCCGCAGTTTATAACCATTAACCCATAACCATTAACCCATTAACCCATAACCCGATAACCCTTTCGCAAGTATAACTTGCGAAAATCATCAGATAAGACGCATCTTGAACTGCGACATCATCGACCCTACAGCAGGATACTCCTTCAGTATGTGGTCAAGCACCTGCTGCTCGGTCCAGTACCGCGGAGGGATTTCGCCCTGCACCACCCGCACCTCAAGCTCGGGACTGTCATTCTCAAGTCGGTCGCGAAGACGGCCGGTCAGCATTTCAAGATGCTTCGTCACCGTATCGGCCTGTATGCTGGTGCCGACAAGAAGCGCATGCCGCATATCGTCGCATCGGCTGACTTCGGCTAATGCAAGGACACTCGCCAGAAGTGGCTCGTCGCGCACCGACTCGCACGTAGCGCGCCACGCCGCTTCGAAGTCGGCCTCGCTGAACGCCTTGTCTCGTTTAGGCGCCGGGCGCTCGGCCTCGGCTGACTGAGTCTGTGCCGCGCGTTTCAGAGTCGGACGGTTACGCAGCGACAGCGCTCCGGGCATGTAAGTCTGCAAGCGCGATTCCGGCACGCCCGACTGACGCACACGACCCGCCGGCGACGGTGTCGCTGCCTTTGGGGGAGACGGAGACGGTGCCGACGTCGCAGACGCACTCGTCGTTGTCGCAGCCGCACTCGGGGCGCTCGCAGCGGCCGACGGCGCACTTTTCACATCAAGAGCTTGCGGAGCCGGCGAAGAAGTCGCGAAACTCTCCAGCGGTCTTAGAAGCCCCTCGCCACTTCCGCTTTCATCGGGCGAGAGGCTGTCTGGTTGGCATAGCTTGATGAGCGTCAACTCGATTAAGAATTGTTTGTTTCCCGATGTCCGGAAATTCATGTCCGCATCGTTGCACAGGTCCATCGCCTTGTACAGATACGTCGGATGCAGCTTCGAGGCCTTTGCAGCCATCTCCTGACGCACATCGTCTGTCGCCTCAAGCAGGCTCAGGGTCGCCGGATTCGCAGCCACCATCAGGTCGCGCAGATACTGTGCCAGACCATTGATGAAGAACAGCGAGTCGAAACCCTTGTCGCGGATTTCCTTATAGATTAGGAGCGACGTCGCCACATCCTGCGCGACAAACGCATCCACCAGTCGCCCGTAGTACGAGTTGTCAAGCACGTTGAGATTCTCGACCGTCGACTCATAAGTGATGTTTCCTCGGCTGCTCGCCGCCACCTGGTCGAATATTGACAGCGCGTCGCGCATCGCTCCGTCGGCCTTGCGGGCTATCACATTCAGCGCCGACGGCTCGGCTGTGATACCCTCCATCATGGCCACTTGCTGCATGTGCGACACCATGTCGGCTATGGTGATGCGGTTGAAGTCGTAGATCTGACACCGGGAGAGAATCGTCGGTATGATTTTGTGCTTTTCTGTCGTGGCAAGTATGAAGATGACGTAGCCCGGAGGCTCCTCAAGCGTCTTCAGGAACGCATTGAATGCCTGCGACGTCAGCATATGCACCTCATCGATGATGAACACCCGGTAGCGGCCCGTGGTAGGGGGCACCATCACCTGATCGATAAGGCGGCGCATATCCTCCACGCCGTTGTTCGACGCCGCGTCGAGCTCGAGGATATTCATTGAGCGGTTTTCATTGAACTGCCGGCATGAATCGCACTCATTGCACGCCTCGCCGTCCGACGTACGGTTCGTGCACTAGATGGTCTTGGCAAAAATAAGCGAACACGACGACTTGCCCACTCCGCGTGACCCGCACAAC
>CAMWZB010000036.1 GCA_947178655.1 uncultured Porphyromonadaceae bacterium | reverse complement strand
GTTGCGCAACCGCCTTGACCCCGGACGCGGCATTTTCATCGCAGAAAGTCCTAAAGTGATACGCGTGGCTCTTGATGCCGGACTCACCCCCGTAGCTCTGCTTTGCGAGGAACGCCACATCACAGGCGACGCGGCCGACATCATCGCGCGCTGCCCCGACATGCCGGTGTACACAGGAAGCCGCGACTTGCTGTCATCGCTGACAGGCTATACTCTGACTCGCGGAGTGCTGTGTGCCATGAAGCGTCCGGAAGCGCCGGGTTTGGCCTCGATTCTCGAAGGCGCCCGGCGCGTGGCCATCATCGACTCGGTGACCGATACCACAAATATCGGAGCGATATTCCGCTCTGCAGCAGCCCTCGGAATCGATGCAGTGCTGCTCACGCCGACATCATGCGACCCGCTGAACCGCAGGGCCGTACGAGTGTCCATGGGAACGGTGTTCCTTGTCCCGTGGACATGGATTGGCCCCGAATCACCGGATTCGACGCCCTACGACGAAGTGCGCCGATATGGATTCAAGACAGTGGCGATGGCACTGCGCGACGACTCTGTATCAATCGATGACCCTCTTCTGGCGGAAGAGCCGCGTCTGGCCATAGTGCTCGGCACAGAAGGCGACGGCCTTGCCGACCATGCCATCAGCGGGGCCGACTATGTGGCGCGCATACCCATGGCTCACGGAGTGGATTCACTGAACGTGGCCGCGGCATCTGCCGTAGCTTTCTGGCAACTTCGGAAAAAGTAGACCGTCAGTCAGTCTCGTACTCTGCCTTCCGGCGCGGATTCATCGGGAACCATCCCTTGAGCACGCGCTGACGCTGCTCTGAAACTTCCTTGATCGACCAGAAAGACGAGAACGCCAGCACTCCTGCGAGAATGGAAATAATCTGGTTTTCAACGTATACCGACACCACACACATGATGATGCCAAAAATCAGAAAAGCCAGTCGGCAACGGGTCCCGAAATAATATTCGCCCTTGATGACAAGTGGATGGAACAGACCTATTATAAGAAAAGTAAGCAGACCGACGAGCAATCCGCTGATATGCCACTGGCTGAGAAATTCGCTTATCATACTACATATATTTGTTATACAAAGGTAGCAAGATAAGGCGACGCGACAAACGGACTTAATTTTTGTTAACACTTTTAATCCAATCGGAAAGATATGTTAACAGCAGGTCATTTTTGGCCGCCTCTTTGTTAATAGTAAGATATAAAGGCCGTACCTTTGTAGAAAGAATAACGCAGAAACACAAGAATATGCAAAACATACTCACCGACCTGGTACGCCGCCAGACAAAAGTCTATGGCACAGACCGCGAGGCTTTCAGCCGGGTGGATGTACAGGCAGGCGCGTGCCGTCCCACATCGTGGGGCGAGTTCAGTACGGCTGTTGACGCCATGTCCTGCGCTCTGGAAATCATCGGCATACAGCCCGGCGACATGGTCGCTGTGCTGTCTCATAATTCGCCGGAAATTCTCATCACCGATTTCGCATGCTTCCGAAACCGCGCCGTGCCGGTGGCGATATACGCCACTTCAAGCCCGGAGCAGATACGCTATATCATCAACGATGCCGGAGCCAAGGCCGTCATGGTGGGCTCACGCGGGCTATACCGCGCAGTCCGTCAGGTACACAAAGAGTGTCCGAGCCTGCTGCGCATCATCGCCGCATACGACGACATCGAATTCGACAGCGACGACAATACCTCCATGCACTTCTCTGACATGCTCGAACTGGGAAGGCTGGCATCCCCGGCCTGCCGGGCTGCTGTCGACTGCCGATGCGCGGAAGCGACACCCGACGACATTGCCACGCTCATCTACACATCCGGAACTACCGGCGAGCCCAAAGGCGCGGTGCTTCCACACAGCTGCTTCAACTCCGCGCTTCAGGCTCACAAGGAATGTCTGACAATGGTGTCGGACTCCGACACATCTCTCTGCTTTCTGCCCCTGAGCCACATATTCGAGAAAGCATGGACCTACTTCTGCCTGATGATGGGCATACGTGTGGCCATCAACTTCAACCCCAAGGAAGTACAGGATGCCCTGCGCATAGCCCGACCGACGTGCATGTGCTCCGTCCCACGCTTCTGGGAGAAAGTCTACACAGGCGTCCAGGACAAGATTGCCGGCATGAAAGGCATCACGCGGTGGATCACTCAGCGGGCCCTCAAGGTCGGTGCCCGACGGAACCTCGACTACAAGCGCCTCGGCCTTGAAGTGCCGCCTCTGCTGGAGATGCAGTACCGCTTTTTCGACAGCAAGGTATTCAGCAAAGTTCGTCATGCCATAGGCATGGACAACGGCAGATTCTTCCCCACCGCAGGAGCGCCCGTATCCGGTACGATTGTCGAATTCCTGCGTGCCATAGGACTCAACATCGTCGTGGGCTACGGCCTGTCGGAAACCACGGCCACAGTCAGCTTCTACCCCGAAGTTGACTACGTCATAGGCACTGTGGGACTGCCACTGCCGGGCGTACAGGTGAAAATCGGCGCAGACAACGAGATTCTCGTCAAAGGCCCCTCGGTGATGCGTGGCTACTACAACCGCCCCGAGGAGAATGCCAAGGCGTTCACTCCCGACGGATGGTTCCGCACAGGCGATGCCGGCCTCTTCGACCACAACGGCAACATCGTGCTCACCGAGCGCATCAAAGACCTGTTCAAGACCAGCAACGGCAAGTACATAGCTCCTCAGGCCATCGAAAGCCGTCTTGGAGAGGACCGATACATCGAGCAGGTTGCAGTCATCGGCGACCAGCGCAAGTATGTCACTGCCATAATCATACCGGCATTCGAAGCTCTGAAGGACTACGCACACCGCAAAGGCATTGCATTCGACTCCATCGAAGACCTGGTGCAGAACTCCGAGATACGCAAATTCATCGAAGAACGCATCGAACGCATGCAGAAGGGACTGGCAAGTTTCGAGAAAATCAAGCGATTCACACTGCTCCCCAAGGAGTTCACTATAGAGAGCGGAGAGCTCACCAATACGCTGAAAATACGTCGGCCGGTCATCAACCACAACTATGCCGACGAGATTGAGGCCATGTACTGTTAACCCTTAACTATACTGTCAACCCTTATGATAGAAAAGAAAACAAGCATAATCGGCGACGCCCCCGAACGCGCTGTGCTGGTGGGACTTATCACACCGCAGCAGGATGAAGCCAAGTCGGCCGAGTATCTCGCCGAACTCGCGTTTCTGGTAGATACATCAGGAGCCGAGGCCGTCAGGACTTTCACCCAGAAGGTGGACTATCCCAATCCCCGGACTTTCGTAGGCAAAGGAAAACTCGAGGAAATCAAGCAGTATATTGAGGAGGACGGCGACATATCGCTGGCCATCTTCGACGATGACCTCTCTACCAAGCAGGCCGTCAACATCGGTCGCGAACTCGGCGTGAAGGTGCTCGACCGCACCAATCTGATTCTCGACATCTTCGCCAAACGAGCACAGACCGCCACCGCAAAGACTCAGGTCGAACTGGCTCAATACCAGTACCTCCTGCCCCGACTCACTCGCATGTGGACTCACCTCGAGCGCCAGCGTGGCGGCATCGGCATGCGCGGACCGGGCGAGACACAGATTGAGACCGACCGACGCATCATCCTCACTAAAATATCACTTCTCAAGGAACAGCTCCGAGCCATCGACAGGCAGAAAGCCGTGCAGCGCAAAAACCGCGGCAAACTCACTCGTGTGGCACTGGTAGGATACACCAACGTGGGCAAATCGACACTCATGAACCTCCTGAGCAAGAGCGACGTATTCGCCGAGAACAAACTCTTCGCCACCCTCGACACAACGGTCCGCAAGGTTGTCATCGAAAACCTCCCGTTCTTGCTCACCGATACCGTTGGCTTCATCCGCAAACTCCCCACTCACCTTGTGGACTCATTCAAGTCGACACTCGACGAAGTACGCGAAGCCGACATACTGGTCCACGTTGTCGACATCTCGCATCCCAATTTCGAGGAGCAGATTGCAGTGGTCGACAAGACCCTGAAGGAAGTCTGTGATGGAGCTGACAAGCCGATGCTCCTTGTATTCAATAAAATAGACGCCTTCACCTGTAAAGTCAAAGACGAAGATGACCTCACGCCGCGCGAGCGCTGCAACATCACGCTCGACGAACTCAAAGCATCATGGATGTCAAGGATGAACGACAACTGCGTTTTCATCTCGGCAAAGAAGGGCACCAACATCGACGAACTCAAACAGCGGCTCTACACCATGGCACGCGAGATACATCTGGCAAGATTCCCTTACAACGACCTCCTTTACCAGACTTACGACGAAGACTCGCCCGAGTGAAGAAAGACCTGACGATATGAACAGCGACGTAATACGGCTCCTGCCCGACTCGGTGGCTAATCAGATTGCCGCCGGCGAAGTCATACAGCGCCCCGCTTCTGTCATCAAAGAGCTTGTGGAGAATGCAGTCGATGCAGGGGCTACTGACATAAGCATCATCATCAAAGACGGAGGTCGGACACTCATTCAGGTGGTCGACGACGGATGCGGCATGTCTCCTTCTGACGCCAGAATGGCCTTCGAAAGACATGCTACAAGCAAGATTGCTTCAGCCGACGACCTATACTCGCTCCACACCATGGGTTTCAGAGGAGAGGCTCTCCCGTCGATAGCAGCTGTGGCGCAGATCGACTTGCGCACCATGCGCCACGGCGACACCATAGGCACCCGACTGCTCATCTCGGAATCCAGATTCGAAGGACAGGAACCGGCCACATGCGTGCCGGGCACGAACCTGATGGTGAAGAACCTGTTTTTCCACATGCCGGCTCGTCGCAAGTTCCTCAAGAAAGACAGCGTCGAACTGGGGCATATCATACACGAGTTCGAGCGGCTCGCACTGGTCAACATCGGCATCGCATTCACTCTCATCAACAACGATGCTACAGTGCACAAGTTCCCGGCCGGCACACTCAAGCAGCGCATAGGATCGCTGTTCGGGAAGTATCTCGAAAGCCACATAGCGCCGCTGAACACAGAGACATCACTCGTGAAGATATCGGGATTCGTAGGCATGCCGCGCATTGCCAAAAAGCGTGGCGCGCAGCAGTTCTTCTTCGTCAACGGTCGCAACATGCGTCATCCATTCTTCCACAAAGCCGTCGTGAAATGCTACGAACAGCTCATCGCTCCCGACGCCCAGCCGTCGTACTTCATTAACTTTGAAGTCGACCCGTCGACCATCGATGTCAACATACATCCGCAGAAGAACGAAATCAAATTCGAGCACGAGCAGGCGATATGGCAGATTCTCGAAGCCGCCGTTCGCGAGACTCTCGGCAAGACTCAGGCAACCGGCGCTCTCGATTTCGACCGGGACGACGCACCCGACATTCCCCTGTTCGACCCCGACAGCAGCGCAGCCATGCCGGCGGAAGGGTTTGACGAAGGTGGATTCAATCCTTTCTCTACCGCATCAGGGAGCGTGCCCCGGGCCCAAAGCGCTACCACGTGGCAGACTCGCCCCTCGGCGTACAACGGAAGCGGAAACTCCGGCTCCTTCGACAGCTGGCACCGACAGCCGGCTCCGCCACAGGACTGGCAGAAACTTTACGAAGACTTCGACCGCCGGCGCACCGACGCCATGACCGAAGTACCCGTAATTCATGACGACATGCCGAACGATACCGTTCTCGACGACGAAGGGCAGCAGCATGACGGCCCACGCAGCTTCCAGCTGCACAACAGCTACATCGTCATGGCTTCTCACAGCGGCATCATGGTCATCCGCCAGCGACGCGCACACATACGCATCCTGTTCGACCGCTATATGGCCGCTCTGGCCGAAAGTGGCCCCGTCGCCTCACAGAAGCTACTATTCCCGGAGGACATCGAACTGCCGGCATCGCAGCGCGTGGCTCTTCAGGCCAACATGGACCGACTGGCGTCTTTGGGATTCGAAGTGAGCTGCAGCGGACGGTATTGCAGCATAACGGCCCTTCCGGCCATGCTCGGCGAGGCCGCCGGAGGAGAGACTCTTCAGGCTCTCCTCGAGGAAATCGACGAACACGGAGGCGACAGCGCCGAGGCTCTAAACGCTCCGCTGGCCAGAGCGATGGCCGAAAGCAGCGCCATCAAGGACGTCCAGCCGCTCTCTCAGCCGGAGATTGACACCCTCACAGCCGACCTGTTCAGATGCGCCGAACCCTCATACACCCCCGACGGAGCCCGCATCATCGCAATCATCGGCAATGACGACATATCAGCTCTGTTCGCACGGGGCTCATCCTGACAAACCGACGTATGCGCCGCTTCTCTCTTTTACTGATTCTGCTGGCAGGCTGCGCCATCATGGCCGCAGCATCCGATGATGTTGCACGAACATACCTTCAGGCTCTGTACTCACTTGACGACGACCTCAACAAGCGCGAAGGATACATCAAGGCCAGACAGGCACGCATCGACAGCCTGACCGGACTGACTCACAGCCAAGGCAGCACTCCCGAACTGCTCATGGACATAGCAAAAGGCTATATGAGCTTCAACAACGACTCGGCCATCGTATACCTCATGCGTGGCATCGAGTCGTCATCGGGCATTGACCGGCAGCGCTTCAGATGGAATCTTGCATCCCTGCTGCCACTGGCGGGATTCTTCAACGAAGCAATCAGCACATTCGACAGCATATCGCCTGACTCGATTCCGCGCTCCGACCTTATTTCGTACTACGACGCAGGCCGCCAGATGCACAGCTACATGGCAGCATTCTTCGGCACATACCCCGGCGTGCACGACTCTCACATGCGCAAAGCACTCGAATATCAGTCGAAGATGATCGAGATACTACCCACCGGAACGTCCTCTCATAAATTCAACCTCGGCGAGTACTACTTCCTGACTGGCCGACGCGACATGGCGCGAGTCCTCCTCGAAGAAGTCGTGGCAAGTGAGCCCCCGGAGAGCAACCTCACCGCACGTGCCGCCAACCATCTCGCTGTCATAGCACACGAATCCGGCAACAACGACCTGCAACTCTACTACCTCGCCCTCTCTGCCATAGCCGACACCAAGTCAGCCACTCGCGAGGTTATGTCGCTTCAGGAACTCGGGACTGCCGTTTACGACACCGGCGACATTACGCGCGCCTACAAATATCTCGGACTGGCACTTGAGAATGCCGTGGAGTGTGGCGCGCCTCTGCGAATGATTGACACTTCCAAGTCTCTTCCCATCATCCAGAATTCACACTCCGCCGCAGCCGCCTCGTGGCGACGGACCATGTACTGGATATTGGCTGCAATGTTCATTCTCGTGATGGGACTCATAGCATCGATGATGGCGCTTCGCCATGAAATGCGCCGCATGAAAGAACTACAGCTCAAACTCGAAGCGGCGAACACTGCCAAGGAAGTATACATCAGTCGATTCCTGCAACTGTGCTCCATATACATGGACAAACTGAACAACTTCTGCAAGATTGCAGTGCGCAAAATCGCTGCCGGACAGAGCGACGAATTCTACCGCATGCTCAAATCCGGAAAATTCATTGAAGAGCAGACATCCGACTTCTACGAAGTATTCGACAACGCATTCCTGCACATATATCCCGATTTCGTAGAGCAGGTCAACACTCTGCTGCGACCCGAGTGTCGCATAGAACCACGCCCCGGCGAAATGCTGAACACCGATTTGCGCATCCTGGCCTTCATGCGACTTGGTATAGAAGAGAGCGCTCGCATAGCTCAGGTGCTTAATTATTCGCTCAACACCATATATGCTTATCGGAATAGACTCAAGGCCCGGGCTATTGACAAGGATAATTTCGAAAGCCAGATAGCAAAACTAAATTAAATTGTCTCAGACAATCATTTATATTTTTCGAGACCACGAATATAGTTAACACCTTGACATGTCGGTTAAAATATTTTAAATATAGTCATACGGTGCCATATTTCTTTTATATTTCTATTGCCAGTCTCGAAAAAAAGTAATAACTTTGCACAGCAAAATGATAATACACGATTATATTCAGTTTTAGGGTTAGTATAGATTGATAGTACTTAATGAAAATATCAAATGACTACTTAAGCAATAGCCAATCGTGTTGATTGGCTATTGCTGCTTATATATAAAAAGACTACGAAAAATGTGTTTTATGTTAGTTATGTAATTGTTTTAAGTCAGTTAAAACACAACAGGCCGTCTTCGTGAGAAGGCGGCCTGCCTGTTTTTTAGACCTCTCGGTCATACGTC
>CAMWZB010000035.1 GCA_947178655.1 uncultured Porphyromonadaceae bacterium | reverse complement strand
ACGAACAGTGTCGCCAGAATCTGGTCAAACTCGTCTACGTGGCCCCGGAGCGCCGCCACACCCAGCGTTTCTCAGCCATGCTGGCTTCGGTCGAAATATCGCTCATAGTGGTCGACGAAGCGCACTGCATCTCACAGTGGGGCTACGACTTCCGTCCTTCCTACCTCCACATATCACGGCTGCGCGAAGAGGCCGGACTGACAGCACCTCTCCTTGCCCTGACGGCATCGGCCACACCACGTGTTGTGGACGACATAGCCGGGCAGCTTGGCATGAGCCACGAACGGCGGTTCTCACTGAGCTTCAGCCGCGACAATATATCGTTTCTGGTCAGACATACCGGCGACAAATTCGGGAAGCTCCTCGAAATACTCCGCGGCACGACAGGTTCCGTAATAGTATACACACGCTCGCGCCGACGCGCATCCGACCTTGCCGCCATGCTACAGCGTCAAGGCGTCAGCGCCCTCTTCTACCATGCCGGACTGGAAGTACATGAGAAAGCATCGCGCCAGGACGAGTGGGCCTCAGGACGCACCAGGGTCATGGTGGCTACCACAGCCTTCGGCATGGGCATCGACAAGCCCGACGTGCGCGTGGTGGTGCATTACGATATACCCTCGGCACTTGAAGAATACTATCAGGAAGCAGGCCGGGCAGGACGCGACGGCCTCCCCTCAGTGGCTGTGATGACAGTCGCCGACAGCGACCGCGCCACTCTGGCCAGACGCCTTGCCTCCGCATTTCCCGAAAAGGACTATATCCGGACCGTTTATGACGAAATCTGCCGCTTCCTCTCCGTACCCATGGGCGAGGGATTCGGTGCCGTGTACGACTTCCGGCCCGAAGAGATGTGCGCCCGCTACAACATGGACCCGCGACGCGTGCTCTCTGCCATACGTATACTCTACCGTGCCGAATACATCAGCTACACCGGACCGGTCGACCGCGAAGCCGAGGCTATGATATGCGTCGGGCGCCACGAACTGTACACCATCGAATTCGATGCCCGGGAGGAATCTGTCATGGACTATATGCTGCGCAATTACAGCGGACTATTCACCGACTTCGTGCAGATCAACGAATCACTCATAGCCGCTGCATGCGGACTCCGGCAGCAGACCGTCAGCGAGATTCTCGTCAAATGGCGCCGCGAACACATCATCCGCTTCATACCCCGGCGCAGCAGTCCCCAGATATTGTTCACGGCCAACCGCGTGCCGTCCGAGCAGCTCATCATCCCCCGGGCAGTCTACGAAGACCGCCGCAGGGCGATGGAAGGACAAATCAAAGCCATGACTGATTTCGCCTTCGATGACAGCGCCTGCCGTGTAGCGGGCATGCTGCGATACTTCGGCGAGACGCCGGTTGACGACTGCGAAAAGTGCGACATCTGCCGCACAAGACGCAGCAAGGCGACTCCGCTCGACACGGCAGCACTCGAGCGCAGGCTCGATTCGTTCTTCGACACCATCGCTCCGCACAAATGGCTCGACATCCGCTCGCTCAGACCATACTATCCGCACCACTATGACGAGGTCGTCAGCCATATCGACTCGCTCGTGCATGCCGGCCGGCTGAAAGCTGACGGAGCACTGATAGCCAAGTGTTAAGTTGTGTTAAGCAGCAGCAAACACATTAAACCTTAGCACACACTTGCTGTCAAATCATCAGTAATAAGACATAAAATAGCTTAGAACGGACACTCACATCCGCTAACTTTTAAAATCATAAGTAGCCTCGACTCGCGAAGAATCGGGGCTTCTGTCATATTCCCCTGATGGTATGTGCCAGAGCGAGAAACGACACAGACGCCACCTCGGGAGCGCCGCGGCTGATAGCCCCGGCTGCCTCGCACATCGACGCCCCGGTTGTAATCACATCGTCTACAACTGCCACATTAAGTCCGCTGAGCTCATCGCCGCACTCGACAGAGAAGCAGCCTTCGACATTCAGCATACGGGCCTTATTGTCCAGCCGGGTCTGCGTGCGGTGCGGACGCACTGCCACAAGATTGTCACCCACAGGAATGCCTGTCACGTCCGATATACCCAGGGCTATCATCTCGGCCTGATTGTAGCCGCGGCTGAGGAGCTTGCTCCGGTGCATGGGCATCGGAAGCAGCACATCTATGTCGGATGGATGTACCTCACTGTCGGATATTTTCGCCATACGCTCATAGCCCAGCATCAGATCACGCCCATACTGCTGTCCGAGCCATCTGGCCAGACCGGGGGCGTCGCCGTACTTGGACATACGCACCAGTCCGGCCGTGAGATGCGAGGGGTCATAAAGAGTCCAGGCACTGACCAGCCCTGCCGGAGCCACGGCGTTCACGATACGTGCCCTGAGGTCAAGCATCTCAACTCCGTCGGCATGGCACACGGGCACCGACGCCATGCAGGCGGTGCACACATACGGACTTCCTGCGGCAAGCGGATTGCCGCAGAGCACGCACACTCGCGGCACAAGCACGCCGTCGAGCAAGGCAATAAAGAAGCGCCTGAGAACGTTCAATATGTAACTGTATTAACGATGATTATCCTGAGTATATTCCAAACTGTCGAGTTCTATATCATAACGGCCTTCATAGCGGCGGCTGTTGTGGCCGCAGCAGCCATGCCCTCCCGCCGCGGACCGGTGCGCACCTTTCTCTACGGAGGCACTCTGCGCTGCGACGCAGCCGAGTCGCAGCCGGGCATCGTGGCGCTGGTCAACGACCACGGACAGCTCGAGATACACCGCTTCGGCCTCGAAGGCATGACCGAATCCGGGGCCTACAGCCTGGCAGTCAACATTTCAGGCTTTGACGTCACGATTGACGAGCGTCTCACTCCGGGTCGGCTTCATGACACCCCCGTCACGGCCGCATGGGCTGTCCTTGACTGCCTCGGCCGCGAGCGCTACCACTTCAACTACCGAAGCGAGGCTACCGGCCGCTCGGCGGCATTCACGCTGAACATAAGCCCGGGCAACCGCGTGGAGCGACAGCTCACCTGACAGCAACCGTCAGCAGAGCACAAGGTCGGCTATCTGCGATGGCGTGGCCACGATGTGGTCGGCGCATGCTTCCTTCAGCTCGTGTATGGAGCGGAAGCCCCACGTCACACCCACCGACTCGACACATGCGCGTCGAGCCGTCTCGATGTCTATGCCCGAATCGCCCACGTAGAGCGTGTCGGCCTTGGGCGTAGGGCACATAGAGAGCGCCTTGAACACTATCGACGGATCAGGCTTGCGCGGAAATCCGGGCTCGTTTCCGAGGATGGCCCGGAAGTTGGCATCGGGGAAATAATGCGCGACGATTTTCGTCACAGCTTCCTGATACTTGTTCGACGCCACAGCCAGATTGACTCCTGCATCGGAGAGCCTGGCAAGCAGTTCGGGGATACCGGGATAGGGCACGGTGGCGTCACAGCAATGCTCGTTGTAGAACTCCTTGAAAGCCGCAAGAGCGTCGTTGATGACTTTCTCCGAGCGTGCGTCTTCAGGAAGAGCACGCTCTATCAGACGCGCCACGCCATTGCCCACCATAGAAGGATATACCCACAGGCCGTGAGTGGGATAGCCAAGCGTGCGCAGGGCGTAGTTGGTTGCGTTGGCAAGGTCGTCGATGGTCTTGAGCAGAGTGCCGTCGAGGTCGAAGATTACGTATGATTTCATGATAGAGCTATATTTCTGAATTTAGAAAGGATAACCCACTGCGAAATGGAAGTTGGCGTCACGATGCCAGTTGGGATGTATGATAGGCCACGGCTCCTGGTTGCGGGCCGGGTTGTGGGCCTTCATGCCAAGGTCGAAGCGCAGCAGGAAGTACGTGAAGTCCAGTCGCAGGCCGATGCCGTATGACGCAGCGATCTCCTTATAGAAGCGGTCGAACTTAAACAGTCCGCCCGGCTGATTCTCATAGTCGCGTATGGTCCAGATGTTGCCGGCATCGACGAAGACAGCTCCCTCGAGAACCCAGAAAAGTTTCGCCCGATACTCCAGCGACAGATCCAGACGGATGTCACCGCACTGGTTGATGAAGTCTGTCACCGAATTGCGGGCGTCGTACGAACCGGGACCGAGTGTGCGGACACCCCAGCCGCGCACGCCGTTGGCGCCACCGGCATAGAAGCGCTTCTCGAACGGCACCATCGAGGAATTGCCATATGGATAGGCCACGCCGAATCCCGAATGGAACGATACCGAGTTGCGGTCATCGAAGTTTCGGGTCAGCGTATAGTCGAACTCGCCCTTGACATACTGGGCGTACTGAATGCCGAGAATCTTGTAGACGCCGTCGCTCCGCTTCTGGCCTACCATGCGTGATATGCCGTAGAGCAGATTTCCGGCACACTCCACCGACGCACGTATCGATGTCACCACCGGCTGCACCGAGAGAGAGTTCACCGTAGCCGCCGGAGCCCGGCGGTTTGTGCGGCTGAAGGTATATCCCATGCGCATTATGAAGTGATCCTCGTAGCTGTAGCGCAGCAGAGGATTAGACGGAGCTATCTCGTCGATGAAGTTCAGAGTCGACTTCGGAAGGCGCACATAGTTGATGTCGATGAGGTCGTAGGTCTGCCGGCGGGTGAATCCGGCGCGCTGCTGCTGCCACTTCCACTTCCATGCCGTGCCGAAGATGACGCGGGTGTACTCGGGACGTTCCTGATAGTTGGCCGATATGGTGAACTCTGTCGATGCAAGGCGCCGCTGCTTGAACGACTTCGACAGGAACGGACACTCGAACTTGGGGAATGTGATACCGACCTCACCGGCGAACTCAGTGTATCGGTTGTTGATAAGGCCGTCAAGATTGCCGGAGAGACTCTCGTAGCTGCCGCGCAGCTTCGCCGACAGGAGCTGTGAGCCACGGGCGAGATTGCGGTGCTGATAGGTCAGCCCGACGCCGAAGCCGAGGTCTCCCTCGGAGTTCGTGCCCTCCACCTCGACTGACATCGACTGCTTCTTGTTCCGTGACAGATAGATGTACGCGTCAAGCAGCCCTATGTCTCCTATGGAGCCGACAGGCTTCATCTCTATATTGATGAACTTGATGATGCCCAGACGGCCCAGCGCCTCGTAGGTGCGGTTGACAGCCGACGCCGAATAGGGATGTCCGGGCTGGATATAGCACATCTCGTCGAGCAGTTTGTGCGACAGGTAGCGGTCGCTGCCGTAGATGAAACAGGTATTACCGCTCACTATGGTGTCGGACGGAGCCAGCGCGTTCGTCCCGGCGTTCTCATCGAGGACGAACACCACCCGGCGAATGTCATAGCGGTGGTGCATCCGCCTGTCGAGTCCGAGGCTGTCAACCGGCGACGAACTTCCGGCAGGACGCTTCTTGCGGTCAGGCGAGAAGAGGTTCAGCGTCAGGCCTACACTCTTGTCGCCCATCACTGTGTCGGCAGTGAATGAGATATACTCGCGGTTGAAATCATAGTAGCCGGCATCTCGCAGAAGTGTCGTGATGCGTCCGCGCTCGTTGTCGAGCACCGTACGGTCAAGCAGCATGCCGGGTCGCAGTCCTGAACGGCTTATCGACCGCATGACCAGACGGCTCAGAGCCGTGTCGGGGATATTGTAGTTGATGGCGTCGACCCTGAACGGCTCTCCGGCCACGATATGATACTCCACATCGACCCGCTTCTTGCCGTGACTGACGGTGTCGCTCGTCACGACAGCGTCATTGTAGCCGCTGTTGATGAGCGCAAGCCGGAGCTGACGGGCTGATGCGTCGGTCAGAGCCTGGTCATAGATGACCGGCGGCTGGCCAAGACGGCGCAGCCAGCGGTTGTACCACTTGGTCGAGTCACGTCCTGAAAGGCTGTATGCCGACAGCTGCAGACGGGCGAACCCAAGCACCTTGTGGTTGGGCTGCTGACGCAGAAAGTTGTACAGCTCGGTGCGGTTGATGTCGGCGCCGTCCTCTACGGTGATGCTGACGTTGTCGAGCAGGTACTTTCCGTCCGGGACATGCTTGATGGAGCTGCATCCCGAGACAGTCGCGGCCAATACGCAGAGTATCACCGCCCTCAGCACTGTCCACGCAGACAGATGCCACCTTATTCCTGTCCCTGATATCATAGCGGAATAGAAAAGAAGAAACGCGCCCCTCTGTGCCATGAAGTGTCGAGCGTGACCGACCCTCCTAACAGACGCGATACGAGACGACTTATATACAGACCCATTCCGACGCCCTCCGAGCTGTTGTCGAGCTTGGTAAACCGGTCGAACACGACATCTGCCTTTTCTTTGGGAATACCGATACCGGTATCAGTCACCGAGAATACCAGCATATTCCTGTCGGTATCGACGGAATAATCAAGGGTGATAACGCCCTTATCGGTGAACTTACGGGCATTGTCAAGCAGATTGACCAGAACCTGCACGGCCCGCCCGGGATCAGTGTGTACGGACATGTCCTCCTGTCCGCGAGGATTGAATACCACTTTTATGCCTTCTTGCGGCGTGTGCTTGTCGAACGCACCTGCCAACGCAACGGAAGCGAGTTTGTGCACACTGACATACTCCTTGTTCACCGAAAGCGTGCCATGCTCTATGGCGGCGGTGTCAAGCACTTCATCGACAAGCGAGATGACAAGATTTGTATTCAGCTCGACCACATCGGCGAAACGGTCGAGATAGTTGCGGCGGTTTTCGGGTATACAGTCTATGATGAGCCTTGTATACTCGGCCACGGCGGCAAGCGGCATGCGAATTTCGTGCGACATATTGTTGACGAAATCTGTCTTGAGTTTGTCTGCGGCTTTGGCCTGGTCGCGCGCTTCGATAAGTTCTTCCTGAGCCCTGCGCAGGTCGTTTCGCTCTTTGATCAGATGCTCTGCTGACTGGCGAAGATTCTCTGTGAGAGTTTTCATCTTGCGGTTCTGCGACACAAGGACCAGCATCAGAATCAGCAGCGCCACGATTGCGGTGGCGGTAATGGCAATGATGATGTACGTATTCCTCAGCCGCGCCTTGTTCTTAGCCTCTTCCAGATGCATGTTCTCGGCACGGAGTTCGCCCACGTCGTATATGATCTGCAACTCGCGGAAACGGTCATCGGACCTGTCGTTGAGCTGCTTCCGCAGCAGGTTATTGTACTGGAGAGCCGCGTTCAGCTGCGTCTGGCGGTCGCCTGTCCGGGTGGCTGCCTCATAAAGAGCATCATAGAGATAAGTCTGCATATCCTCCATTCCCGGCCGCGACAGGCACTGCTTGATAGCCTTTACGGCCTCCTCATATCGGCCGGTGGCCATATAGAAGTAAGCGTGAGCCCTCGGATTGGTCTCAAGGTCGCGCTGTATGTCGGGGTTATCGGCAGCAAGATTCTCTATGAGCCTGTGATACATCTCTACCTCCGCCGGGGTCAGTGCCTTATAGTTGGCGAGCATACGGCGGTAGCTTATGTAGCGGTTTCTCTCGAGCTTGCGGAATTTCCGGCCTTTCATCTCATATGCCCGAGAGAGCGAGTCGACTATGTTCAGCAGTTTGCGGTCAATTTCCACAGCCTTCTTGCAGGCCCCGTTGTTGGTGTAGACAGGCGCGGCGCGCGAGTACACCAGATTTCGAAGACTCCCCATCGGCAAGTGCACAGTGTCGACCATGGCCGTGAGCTTCCCTGCATAGTTCTCGAGCAGGCTTCCTTGTGTGGTGGTGGCGAGATAAGTGCACAGAGAGTACAAAACCAGCATACGGTCGTACGAATTTGAGCCGGATATGCTGTCAAAACGCCGTATCATACGCGACATATCACGGTAGGACGGCTTGGAGCGCAGATGTCGCAGACGGGTCTCCACTCTCAGGAATTTCACGAAAGTCCGAGCTTCTTTCACTTCCGGCGACGGGCTGAAGCCAAGCAGTTTCTCATTGAGCATGGCCAGACCCACCGAGTCGCCGCTCAGAATATTGGCCTGATACATGATGGCCTCTACACACGCTGCAGTGTCGCGGGCATTGGCTGCCGTGCGGTATACATTTTCGATAAGGCGCAGACGATGCGGCGAGGCATTCTGTATGTCAAAAAGATCCCACAGGACCTTAAGGCTGTCGGAAGGAGTCCGGAGAGTCGAGAGGCGTTGCTCAAGGCTGTCTATAATCATCTGCCTGTGGGCGGCCCGGACCCGGAGACCTGACAACACCGCAAGCATAATAAGTGCGAATATTATTTTTCTCATTTGTGCACTGTTAGCACGGCAAATGTAACAAAAAAATATGAGAGTTACAAAATTACGAATAAAAATGCGGCCGCTCCTTGATGAAAGGAACAGCCGCATCAGTACTTGCGCTTCAAGATGGACTCGAACCAACGACCCTCTGATTAACAGTCAGATGCT
>CAMWZB010000034.1 GCA_947178655.1 uncultured Porphyromonadaceae bacterium | reverse complement strand
CTACTACTCCATCGCCGCCGTCCGCAATCAGCTGAACCTGTCCCGCTCGACAGCCGTGCTGTGGAAAGAGACCGTCCAGACGATGAAGGACCTCAAGACCGCAGGCCGCGGCGTGACTGAAGCCGCAGTAGTACAGTCGCAGGCCAGCTATCTGGGCATCCTCGGTTCGATCACCGACCTTGAGATATCTCTCGACCAGCTGAACAACACAATGTCGCTGCTGCTCAACACCACACCGCAGGAATGGGACGTGACCGACCAGGTGAACATGCAGATATCGCCCGTCCTTGCCGCCGGCGTACCGATGAGCCAGCTGTCAGCCCGACCTGACGTACAGGCAGCCGAGCAGGCCCTGGCCTCGGCATACTACACCACTGCATCGGCCCGCGCCGCCTTCTATCCCGGCCTGACCATATCGTTCAACGGAGGATTCACCAATCTTCTCGGCTCGATGATCAAAAACCCGGGCGACTGGTTCTATCAGCTTGCAGGCTCGCTCACGGCACCTCTCTTCGCCCGCGGCCAGAACATAGCACGTCTGGAGGCCTCCAAGAAGGCGCAGGAACAGCAGCTGAACAACTTCGAATATGCCATTCTGAAGGCCGCCTCTGAAGTAAATGACGCCATGACTGTCTACGAGAAGTCGGCAGAGAAGTCGGCACTCCTCGCCGAGCAGGTTGACAACCTCGAGAAATCGGTAGAGTACACCAAGGACCTGATGCTCTACTCGACCGGCTCGACGAACTACCTGGAAGTGCTCACGGCCCAGCAGAGCCTCCTTCAGGCACAAATCAGCCAGATTACTACCGAACTGGCCCGCGCCCGCTCGGTCATCAACCTCTATCAGGCACTCGGCGGCGGACGCTGAGTTCTGCATAATCCTTCGCGGACGGCATCGCTTTCGAGCGGTGTCGTCCGTTTTTTTCGGCATCTCGAATATTCTGATTATATTTGCATCCGCAGCTGAATCAAGCACGGCTGCCGTTTTTTCGATTAGAATTTTAAAATATGGAATACAGAAGATGTGGAAACAGCGGAATAGAGCTGCCGGTCATTTCGCTGGGCTTATGGCATAATTTCGGCGATGTCGATGACTTCGGGAAAGCCCGCGAGATGCTACTGACGGCATTCGACAGCGGTGTGTGCCACTTCGATCTGGCCAACAACTACGGTCCTTCGCCCGGAAGCGCCGAGCTCACTTTCGGCAAGGTGCTCAAGGATGACCTTGCGGCACACCGCGACGAGATGTTCATATCGTCCAAAGCCGGCCACGACATGTGGCCCGGTGTATATGGCGGAAATTCGTCGCGCAAGAATCTGATTGCCTCATGTGATGCGAGTCTGCGAAGAACGGGGCTGGACTACTTCGATGTGTTCTACAGCCACCGTTACGACGGCGTGACACCCGTCGAGGAGACCATGCAGGCCCTTGTCGACATCGTGCGCAGCGGCAAGGCTCTCTATGCCGGCATCTCGAAATATCCGCCTGTACAGCAGGAACAGGCTTATCGGCTGCTCGCCGAGGCCAAGGTACCCTGTCTCGTGAGCCAGTACCGCTACTCGATGTTCGACACCGTGGCGGCCAAGGACAATTTCGGCCTCGCGGCTGATAGCGGAAGCGGTATCACGGTGTTCTCGCCTCTCGCCCAGGGTCTGCTGACTGACAAGTATCTGCACGGCATCCCGGCCGACAGCCGCGCGGCCAAGAGCACGGGATTCCTCCAGCTCTCGCAGGTGACCGACGAGAAGATAGAGAAAGCACGCCTCCTGAACGACATCGCAGCCTCGCGCGGCCAGTCGCTCGCACAGATGGCTCTGGCCTGGATTCTTACGGACCCGAGGGTGACGTCGGTCATCATCGGAGCATCGTCTGTCCGCCAGCTGACGGCCAATCTCCGGAGCATCGATTCGCCCCAATTCTCGCCCGAAGAACTGAGTCTGATACAATCGATAATAGACTGAACGACACAGCGCCTGCAATCCATCACCGGAAAGCAGGCGCTGCGCTCATATTGTCGTTACTTTACGACCAGTTTCTTAGCAAGCACTCCGGGGATATCCATGATATAGACTCCCGAAGACGGGAGAGTGACACCCACTGTCGACGGACCGACCTGGACATCAGCCACTTTCATGCCGGAGACAGTGAAAACCGCACCGCGGCACGCCTCGCCTGCGGTCGAGATGTACACATCGCGGCCGTCCGTGCGTATGAATATATCCTCGGGAACCTCTGTGGCGGCGACGCCGGCCTCACCCCTCTGATATATCTTTTCGCCGTTGCATGACACTTCAAGCAGCACGGCGCCCATGCCTGACAGCCCGAAGGTGTTGTTGTGCAATACGCCCGTCAGAGAAGCGATTCCTTTTATCCACACTCCGTCATCGAAGTAGTCATCGGTTTCATGAAAACCGACTTCAAGTGACATATAATTAATCCCCGAAGGATATGTCTCTACGATTTCGGTGCAGCGCACATAGCGTCGGTCATTACTATCCGGATCAAACGGCAGAAACGCAGGAGAGTAAACATAGCATCCTTCTCCCGGTTTAAGTCCGAAGTCATACAGGAGATACCACTCGGCGTCCGCTCCGGGCTCAATCTTAAAGAACACCTTCTCGCCTTCAGTCCGTACGTAGCTAACGAATTTACGCGTAGAGATGTCCTCATCCCTGCACAGATACAGGCCCAGCGCCTCTGTACCGTCATCGTCGCAGCGCTCAAGCGTCACAGTCTCAAGCCACGTGGGATAGTAAGGAGTCGGCGAGCCGGACATCTGCATTTTCCACTCAGTTCCCTCTATGAAACAGGTCTGAGCCTGTACCATGATGAATGACAGAAGAAAAATATAGAGTACTCCTAATTTAAAAAACAATTCCTTCATTTCCATTCGCGTTTAACTGCAAAATATTTATAGGGACGATAAGCGAACTCGCCAGCCTGAAATATTTCTCCTGTGTAATATCCATTTGAACTACCACCCCAGCCCCAATCACAATGGACAAAGGTTTTAATTATCTGTTCTCGATTTTGAATATCTACACAAAAATCACAACCATCAATAACCCAGGCGTGACCTGTTAATCCACTGGTCTCGCCACCATTAACATAAATAATGTGGTTATCTTTCAAAAACCATGATACCTCATCAATATCAAATAAAATACGCTCTGTGGCGAGATTTAACCCTAATGATTTGCACAAATCATATGCATTACTATCAAATGCTGTACTACCATCAGGTTTGTATCTCATATTTACATCTTTTCCAATCCAATACAGTAATTTGGCCATCAAATCAACGGCTTCATCATATGTATAAGTTGGGGGATCAGGGGTATAAACGCCTACAATCTTTTTGGGGGCATTCGAAGTAGAATTATTTTGTTCTTTATGAATAGCAGTAATTATTGATTTAAGATAAAACCGTGTATCATGGTAATTGAATAATTCGTATTTTGAATGACTTATAACAAGAGCGGCAGCCACTGCCACACAGCCTGCAGGACACTCTGGATGGTCTACAACGACATATTTATCCCAAGGTGATCTTTGTCCAATTGAAGTCTGCACGATAGGTTCAATATGATAACAGCTACTATAGTCCTCTGTAACATCATATGATTCGGTCATATCTGCGCCAGCAATATAGGACCCTATTCTATCGACAAAATTTTCCATTGCCGCATCGTTATCAAAACTGAAGTGACCGTCAGGAGAAAAGGCCAGCACAGGATATACCCTGCGGTCTGCAGCAACAATCACGAAACCGCCATTATTCGGATAATTCAGGACGTATGCAAGGGTATCGGGGAGCGTAAAGTTTCGAGAAGAATTGTCATTGATGACATACTCGAAAGTCGGATAAGCGGAAATCTCACTTCGTGAAGCATTATTGAGAACCCGGTTAGCAATGCTTAATGCATCTTCTTTTGTCACTTTTCGGACATTACATTCTGTCTCCTCTAAAGGATTTGACTGTACCTGGCTGTCGTCCATAATGTCGGTGCATCCTGAAATCAGGATGCCTAACACTATTACCAACCAGCTTAATTTCGGCCGTTTCATAGCTGTCGGGATTTATAAGGTTTGCATTCGCCGCAAAGATACGATAATTTTCGGAAATTGCAACAATAATTTTAAAATTATTTCTAATACAGTGCAAATATTTACTTACGGGAGCGATTTTGTGGAATTATGCTCTTACACGACACGGTGTATATACAGCGCAGGCCGCGACTGCGAAATGCGGTCACGGCCTGCGCTTATATTTTTCGGTGGAACGCTTTACATCACTGTGGTGAGAGCGCGCTCGATGTCGTCGGCCTGATGGAGACCGGCCTGACGCCACATCTGGGTGCCGTCCTTGAAGATGATGAGGGTGGGGACAGAGCGTACGTTGTACTGCTGTGCCAGAGCCTCGTTCTGGTCGATGTCTATCTTGATGATGTTGACTTTGTCGCCGAGGCGCTTCTTCACTTCCTCAAGTATAGGAGCCTGCATGCGGCATGGACCGCACCATGTGGCGAAGAAGTCGACCAGGGTGGGCTTGCCGTCATTTATGATTGCGTTGAAATCACTCATTGCTATATATTGTTTAGTTAATTATCTGTCAGCTAAACGATGTCAGAGGCGTGAAGGTTCACTTTCGACGAGTGATTTTTTCTCACATCGGATGACACGGCCGGGGTATGCCGCTGTAAATCCCAGATTGTGAGTGGCTACGATGACTGCCGTCCGGGTGGTGCGGGCCAGTTCGTGCAGGTGGGCGATGATGCATTCGCCCGTCTCGGGGTCAAGATTGCCCGTCGGCTCGTCGGCAAGAATCAGTCCCGGCCTGTTGAGGTAGGCTCGTGCACATACGACACGCTGCTGCTCGCCGCCTGAGAGCTGATGCGGCATCTTGAAGGCCTTGTTCTGCATTCCTACCTGGCGGAGCACCTCGTCGATGCGCTGCCGGCGCGCGTCGCGGTCGGTCCACCCGGTGGCCCGGAGGACGAAGTCGAGATTGTCGAAGGCGGTACGGTCGGCCAACAGCTGGAAATCCTGAAAGACTATGCCGATGCGGCGACGCAGGTAGGGGATGTCGGAGCGGTCGATGTCGGTTAGGTCGAAGTCCAGCACACGGGCCGAGCCTGCGGCGACCGGCACTTCGGCATACATGCTCTTGAGCAGCGACGTCTTGCCGCTGCCGACACGTCCAATCAGGTATATGAACTCTCCCGGCCTGACAGTGAGGTCGACTCCACGGAGTGCGACGTGCTCGGCGCGCCTCAACTCGACGCCGCGATATTCGATGATGTTATCCATATGGATATATTATAATTCACAAGTATTCTGCAAAGGTAACAAAATAAATCAATCATAAACCATCAATTATATAAATTTGGAGTCTGTGATGGAGTAATTAACAGGGGTTGAGTTGACTTTTATACCAAATTTGACTATCTTTGTGCGACCAAACGCGCCTGTCTGATGAACAAAGCCCTGATACGATACATATCCACGTTTGCACTGCTGACGCTGTTTTTCGTTGTTGAGAAACCGCTCTTCATGGCTTTCTATCCGTCGCTGTACACGATGTCCGACGCCGCAGCAGTGATGTGGCACGGCCTGTCGATGGACATGTCGACGGCAGCCTATCTGACTGTCGTGCCGGCGTTACTGAACATATGCATGCTTTGCTCGGGCAGCCGCGTGTGGCGTGTGACGGAGAATTTATACTTCGGTGTGATATCCGTCGTGATGGCAGCGATATTCACAGTCGATACCGTGCTCTACGGCTATTGGGGCTTCAAACTGGACATGACTCCGCTGTTCTACTTCACATCGTCGCCGTCATCGGCCATGGCAAGCGCCGGGGCCGGAGAAATCGCGGCAGGCCTGGCCGGATGGCTTGCTCTGTCGGCGGTGTTCTATACGGTCATCCGACTGACGGTGATGAAGATACGCATCGAGCCTGTGAAGCAGGGCCGACGGCGCGCAAAGGCTGCATGTATGATGGCCCTGGCGACAGCTCTGCTGTTTGTGCCTATACGCGGCGGAGTGACGGTGTCGACGATGAACATCAGCCGCGCCTACTTCTCGGCCGACCAGCGGCTGAACCACGCGGCAGTCAATCCGGCATTCAGCCTGCTCTACTCCGCAACCCACCAGAGCGACTTCGGGTCGCAGTACAGATATATGGAGGCCGACGAAGCCTCGGCTCTGATGGAGCGGCTGACGCACACCGTGCTGCGGCCTGACACCACGCTGCTGACGACCGACCGTCCTGACATATGGATCATCATCGCCGAGAGCTTCTCAAGCCATCTGATGCCTGTGACCGGCGGCGAGGCTGTGGCAATGCGCCTGGACTCGATAGGCCGCTCGGGACTGCTCTTCACGCGCTTCTACGCAGGCAGCTTCCGCACGGACCGTGCACTGACCAACATCCTGAGCGCCTTCCCGGGTGTGCCGAGCACGAGTGTGATGAAGTTCGTGGACAAGGCCGGGCATCTGCCATCGATACCGCGCACACTCGTCGAGGCCGGATATGACGCGAAGTATTTCTACGGCGGCGACGCCAATTTCACCAACATGCTGGCCTATCTGGTGAACTGCGGATTCGGCAGCGTGATGTGCGACAAGGACTTCAGCATAGCCGAGCGTGCCAGCAAGTGGGGCGCGCCCGACCACGTGCTCTTCGACCGTGTGCTGGCCGAGAACCGGCGCGACACCACCGTAGGGCCACGCCTGCGTGTGGTTCAGACCTCGAGCAGCCACGAGCCCTTCGAAGTGCCTTTTCAGAGCCGCCACACCGACATCCGCGCCAACGCCTTCGCCTACGCAGACAGCTGCATAGGAGCGTTCGTGGATTCACTTGCCAGGTCACCCCGCGCCGAGCGCACGCTGGTGATGATAGTGCCCGACCACTACGGAGCCTATCCGCCGGACCTGAGCACCGAGGAGGAGCGCCACCGCGTGCCTCTGATTCTGACCGGAGGAGCACTGCGGCGCCGCGGCACTGTCGACGTGCCAGGGAGCCAGGCCGACATAGCGGCCACTCTGCTGGGCGCCCTTGGTCTTGACCACAGCGCCTTCACTTACAGCAAGGACATGCTCGACACCACGGCCACGCCCTACGCCTTCTACACATCGAAGTCTCACATGGGCCTTGTGACTCCTACCGACACGCTGAGCTACAATCTCGACACTGATTCCATCGAAACGCGCTCGCGCACGTCGGCCACACAGGCCAAAGCCATTCTACAGACCTTATACGACAATCTCTCAAATCTCTGATACCGATGCTCGACACACTTATCGACATAGACACGCAGATACTGCTGTTCTTCAACAGCCTGCACACTCCGTTCTTCGACCACTTCATGCAGCTCTTCACGGGCCGCTTCATATGGATACCGATGTATGCCGTGGCTCTGTACGTGCTGTACAAGCACTTCGACTGGCGCCGTGCGACGGTCTTTGTGGTGGCTCTCGGCGCCGCCATAGCCCTGACCGACCAGACTTGCGCCACGCTGCTGCGCCCCATCTTCATGCGCATGCGTCCGTCGAATCCCGACAATCCTGTCTCGGCATTGGTGACCATCGTTGACGGCTACCGCGGAGGCCGCTACGGATTTCCGTCGTGCCACGCAGCCAACTCGTTCGCGCTGTCGACCTTCCTGGCGCTTGTGGTGCGTCACCGGCGCTTCGCGTTCTTCATCTTCGGCTGGGCTGTGGTGAACTCATACTCGCGCCTTTACCTTGGCGTGCACTATCCCGGCGACCTGCTGACCGGGGCTCTTATCGGCACGGGCTTCGGCTATGTCTGCTACCGCGGCGCCATGCTGGTGAACCACCTGACGAGCAGCTCGGCCAAGATGGACTCCGACGGCAACGACATCATCGAGGAGTCGCCGATACTTCTACAGATATCCGACTTTCAGAGCCGCGCGGTCAATATCCGAGCCTTCGACGCCATGATAGCCACCGGCGCCGCCACGGCCATCTGCATAGTCATCGCAGCTATTGTCTGACGTATGTTCACAGTACACGGCCTGCTCCAGTCCTCCTGCTCCTTTTCAGACGCCGGGAGGGCCGGAGCTTTCAGCACATATATATCTGCGGCCGATTACGGAAGAGTCGGTTTTCAAGCAGCGGTGCCGTCTGATTTCTTTCTTTTTTGTGAAAATAGATGTTTTGCGACATCTTTGCTTGCAGGGACGGAAATAAAAGAGTAATTTCGCAAAAATAACTAACACCGTCGCGCAAGTGGCGTTATATCTGAAGAAATAACCTAAATATACCATATAATCCTAAATCCATATGAGTTATCTTAAATTTGATAAGAACTTGCTC
>CAMWZB010000033.1 GCA_947178655.1 uncultured Porphyromonadaceae bacterium | reverse complement strand
GGGAGAAATCGTCGAGCGCGAATTTCACCGTGGGATCGGCCTGAAGCATCATGTTCTTATCGAGACGGTTGATGTACAGCCGTGCCACAGTCGGGCGCTCCCGGCCGTTGGCGGTTTCTTCCTCGACAATAGAAGCCAGCGTGTGCACGGCTTCGGGAGTCAGGCCGAGAGCTTTGGCTTTGGCTTTGCGTTCTGCGTTCCAGAAGGATTTGCGGTGCTCATAGATGCGGCTGATGACCAGTTCGGGAGAGGCCGTCCAGAAGAATTCGTATGTGTCAGGCAGCACAGCCGCCGAATATTGCTCGGGGCGGAATCCTTCAGGCGCCAGTATCGAGTCGGCGGCTGCCATGAAGGCTGCGGAGTCGAATTCCATGATATTTCCTGCCCGGGAGGCCAGGTCAGAGAAGCGGCGGAGATTGTTGAAGGTGAATTTGACAGGAGTCTGACGTCCTTTCGCTATCCGGTTGGCTACGTCTATTGCATTGTCGCCGGGAACGACGGCGTATGAGCCGTGCGAGGCATCCGGATTGCCTCCGAGATACTTCCACAGTACAGCCGTGCGGCCGCCGAAGTGTTTGCCAAGTGCGCCGCGCAGGATAGAGGATATGCTGTCAGCTGGTGTGCCGGCCGGGATTTCGACACGGGTGGGTTCGTATTCGTACGATGTGTGGCAGTACGACCACACGGCCCAGACTATGGCTGCGGCCAGGATGACGAGAGACGTACACAGGCGCAAGATATGTGATTTGCTCATAAGTGACACGGGGTCTATTTGGTTTCTGATTCGGTGATTTCTTTAATGGCTTGGGCTCGTTCGCGCTGTTCTGCCGGGGTGCTGCCGTCGCCGTGGTTGCATATATAGTGCTCGTAGTAGGATAGCAGCAGCGTAGTGAGCGGTAGAGCTATGATGAGTCCGATGAATCCCATCAGAGAGCCCCACACCGACAGCGAGAGCAGGATGAGCGCCGGATTGAGCCCCATTGCCTTTCCCATGATTTTGGGTGTGATGATAAGGTCCTGTATGCACTGCACCACTATATAGACGAGCATGGCGGCGCACCACAGCTGCCAGAAGCTCGACCCTACGTCTACCGAGTATACGAAGCAGAGCAGGGTGGTGGGCACAAGCGATATCAGCTGGAGGTACGGCACCATATTCAGCACTCCTATGAATAGCCCCATGACGATAGGCATGGGCATGCCTATGATGAGGAAGCCGATGCAGAAGAGAATGCCTACGCAGAGCGCCACCAGTGCCTGTCCGCGGAAGTAGTGGTTCATGGATGTCTTGACGTCACGTCCAACAGAGAACACCGTGCGTCTGTACTTCGGGGGCACTATGCGGCGGAAGCCGGACAGCAGCCGCTCGTAGTCGGCCATGATGAACACCACGTACAGAAGTACGAGGAACCAGTTCACCACCGCCATCACTATGTCATAGCCGCTCGAAAGCACCGATCCTGCGGCGTTAAGAAGCGATTCGATGTCCTGACGGGTCAGGCTGCCGGCTATCGAGGCGAAGTCGATTCGCTCGCTGATGTAGTCGGTGAGCCATCCCGGCAGGAGTGCCGTGGCGGAGGCCGTCTCGATGTAACGGTTGAAGATGACCGCCACCCTGTGTATCTCGTTGATGACCGACGGCAGTATGAATATGGCTATGGCCACAAGAATGAGCATGCATTCGAAAAGGGTCATCATTATGGCCGGCCAGCGTCCGCGGATGCCGAGCAGACGGCGGTTGTACTGCACGAAAGGCTCAAGCAGATAGGCTATCAGCCATGCCACCAGGAACGGCAGAAGCACCGGGCGCAATATGTCGACAAGCCATACAGCTGCTGCGATACTGGCCACGGTGATGAGAATCCGCACCACACGGTCGAAGGTGTAGGGGCGCGAGGCAGACTCGGGATATGTGGATCGTAGTCGGTTCATCAGGATATATCTGTCTTGCAAATGTACTGAAAAATTCGGTCGTGCGGGCGAATATAGCTCGGAAAAGTGACTTTTTTCACCTTTTTTTCCGAATCAGGGGAAAAAGGTGAAAAAAAGCCTTGACAAACCGTTCACAATTTGTTAATTTTGCACGAATTTAGGTTTGCAATGTTCTTGTGGCAAGCCTCATCAAGGCCATAATGACAGAAAACAGGTCAAGACGCATATCCACATTCGGCTCGCGCATCACTTCGCTTATAAGTGTTGCGCTCGTGCTTGTGCTGCTCGGTCTGGCCGGAATGATGTTTATCGCCGGTCGCAATCTCACCGACAATGTCAGGCGCAATCTCGGCTTTACAATCAAGATGGAGCGAGAGTGTTCTGCCGACCACATCAATGCCCTCAGGCGTGCACTGCTTGCCGATGCTGCGGTCGGACAGCTTGAATTCTCTTCGGCAGACGACATTCTCGCACAGGAAAGCAGACTCCTCGGAGAGGACATCGCAGCGCTCCTTGACGGAGGAAACCCCTATGCCGCCGAGTTCGAAGTCAAGGTGAATCCGCTTTATGCGCGTACTGACAGCCTGAACGTCATTTCCGCACGCTATGCCTCGTCGCCCGGAGTGTCGGAGATTGTCACTGAAAGTGCCGTCATCGAAGGTGTCGACAGCACTTTGCGCCGAGTCAGCGCCGTAGTAGCGGTTGTTGCGCTCGTGTTGCTGATAGTGTCGGTGGTACTGATTAACAATACGATAAGCCTTTCCATATATGGCCGTCGCTTCGTCATCCACACGATGAAGCTCGTCGGAGCCACCGGTGCGTTCATCCGCAGGCCGTTTCTCATCGCAGGATTGGTCAACGGCCTGATTGCCGGACTGCTGGCTGCCGGTGTTCTCATCGGAGTCCGCTTCTGGGCGGTTTCGTTTGATGCCGGACTTGTCGAGGCCCTGCCGTGGATGGGCGTGGGGGCAATCGCGGCCGCTGTGGTTCTGCTGGGCATGTTCATCTGCGTCACCACTGCTGCCTTTGCCACCAACCGCTATCTGAGAGCATCGTATGACGAGATGTTCCTCAAGTGACATAATATCTGAAAACAGGTTTATAGATTCATACAAATGATAGACAATCAAGAAAACTACAAGGAAAAGGAGACTATGCCCCTCTGCCGGATTAATTTCGTGGCTATGGCTATCGCCGGAGCAATCATAGTGCTCGGATTCCTGCTGATGCTCGGCGGAAGCAGTTCTGCTGACGAATTCAATCCCGACATATTCAGCACTCGCCGCATCGTTGTTGGTCCATGCGTGGCCTTTGTAGGCTTTGTGGCTATGGCTGCCGCGATAATGCTAAAACCCCGTAAAACACATTGTGATTGATGGATACGCTTGATGCCCTTATTCTCGGCATAGTTCAGGGACTTGCCGAGTATCTTCCGATCAGTTCGTCCGGCCACCTCGAGATATTCCGTGAGATTCTCGGACTTGACCTTTCCGGAGCCGACAGCCTCCAGTTCGACGTGACGCTTCACGTTGCCACCGTGCTCAGCACCATAGTGGTGTTGTGGAGGGAGTTTTTGCCCTTGTGCAAGTCTTTCTTCACCTTCCGTATGGACAGCAACTTCATGTATGTCTGCAAGATACTTGTGTCGTGCATTCCCGTCGGCATCGTCGGAGTCTTCTTCAAGGAGACCATTGAAGGCTTGTTCGGGCAGGACCTGACTCTTGTAGGATGCTGTCTGCTGGTGACGGCCCTTCTGCTGTCGTTTTCGTATTTCTTCCGTACGCGTCCGCTTGAACACAACCGTCTGACCGGCAAAGTCTATACGCCTCGCGACATCACCTTCCTCGATGCATTCATCATCGGCTGCTCGCAGGCTGTGGCTGTGCTGCCGGGCCTCTCGCGTTCGGGCACGACCATCGCTACGGGTATCCTCATAGGAGACAAACGTGAGCAAGTGGCACAGTTCTCGTTCTTCATGGTCGTCATACCTATTCTCGGAGAGGCTCTGCTTGACATCAAGGACATGTTCGGCCTCGAAGCTGCCGGCGACCAGGCCATAGGCTTTGTGCCCATCATCGTGGGATTTCTCGCATCGTTCATCGTAGGATGCCTCGCCTGCAAGTGGATGCTCTCTATCGTGAAGAAGGGCAAGCTCATCTGGTTTGCGGTCTACTGCCTTGTTGTCGGCATTATTTGCCTTCTCAGCTGATATACTGCAATATGGATTTCATAGCAGGAGAAATATTATATATAGACAAGCCGCTCGGCTGGACTTCTTTCGATGCCGTCAAGCGGCTTCGTGGAGCACTGTCGCGCAGGCTCGGATTCAAGAAAATCAAAGTAGGGCATGCCGGCACCCTCGACCCTCTTGCCTCGGGTGTGATGATACTCTGCACAGGCCGTGCCACCAAGCGCATAGAGGAGCTGCAGGCCGGCGTCAAGGAATACGTGGCCACAATAGCTCTCGGTGCCACAACGCCGTCTTTCGACCTTGAGACAGAGATTGACGCCACATACCCTACAGCACACATCACGCGCGCACTCGTCAGCCAGACTCTGGAGAAGTTCACAGGACGTATCGAGCAGATTCCGCCGGCTTTTTCAGCATGTAAGGTCGACGGCAAGCGTGCCTATGACCTTGCCCGCAAAGGCAAGGACGTCGAGCTCAAACCGAAGATTCTCGTAATCGACGAAATCGAACTCCTCGAGTTCGCACCCGAAAGCATCACCATCCGCGTGGTGTGCAGCAAAGGGACCTATATCCGGGCGCTTGCCCGCGACATCGGTCAGGCGCTTGGCTCGGGAGGACATCTTACCGCACTGAGACGTACTCGTGTAGGTGATGTCACTGTCGACAGATGCCTTTCTGTGGCGGATGCCGCCGAACTTATCAAGACGGTCGAACTGACCGAAACTTTGGAATAACAACGAAAAAAACATACAATATACGATATATGAAGCTCTCACAGTTCAAGTTCAATCTTCCTGACGAATTGATAGCCTCACATCCGGTATCAGAACGTGACGAAGCACGCCTGATGGTGGTGAACCGGCGTACCGGTGTCATCACACACCACACATTCCGCGACATCCTCGACTGTTATGACGACGGTGACGTGATGGTGTTCAACGACACGCTTGTTTTTCCGGCTCTTCTCTATGGAAATAAGGAAAAGACGGGAGCGCGAATCGAAGTATTTCTTCTTCGCGAGCTCAATGCCGACAATAAGCTATGGGATGTCCTCGTCGAGCCGGCACGCAAGATACGTATCGGCAACAAGCTCTATTTCGGCGATGACGACTCGATGGTGGCTGAAGTCATTGACAACACCACATCGCGCGGCCGCACTCTACGATTCCTATACGACGGACCCCATGACCAGTTCAAGCGCGATCTCTTCGCTCTGGGCATGACTCCGCTTCCTCCTTATATTGACCGTGAGCCCGAGCCTTGTGATGCGACCGACTACCAGTGCATATTTGCTGAGAAAGAAGGTGCGGTGGTCGCTCCCGCCGCAGGCCTGCATTTCTCGCGCGGACTGCTCACCCGACTTCAGATTAAGGGCGTGAAGAAAGCTTTCATCACCGTGCACAACGGTCTTGGAGCATTCCGCGAGATTGATGTCGAGGACCTCACAAAGCATCGCATGGACTCCGAGCAGATGATTGTGTCGCCCGAACTTGTGGAGACGGTCAATCGCGCGCACGACGAGAACCACCGCGTCGTTGCGGTAGGCACTTCGGTTCTACGCGCCATGTCCACAGCCGAAAGCATGGGCGGCCATCTCAAGACGTACGACGGATGGACCAACAAGTTCATCTTCCCGCCCTATGATTTCGCTGTTGCCAACGACCTGATTACGAACTTCCACATGCCATATTCCACCATGCTCATGATGGTGGCTGCTTTCGGCGGATATGAACTCGTCATGGAAGCATATAACGAGGCTGTGAAAGAAGGCTATCGTTTCGGCTGCTACGGCGACGCCATGCTCATCATGGGATAATACCATGAGATGAAACTGACATTTCTTGGAACCGGAACATCGACAGGAGTGCCGCAGATGCGGTGCTCCTGTGCGGTGTGTACGTCGACCGATCCGCGCGACCGACGCCTCCGGTGTTCTGCGTTGGTCAGCATAGACGATGCCACGCCTGCCATCCTCATCGACTGCGGGCCCGACTTTCGCGAGCAGCTTCTCCGGCAGGGATGCCCCGACCTGCTGTGCGGACTTCTCACACATAGCCACTACGACCATGTCGGAGGTGTCGATGACCTGCGTCCGTATGCTTATACCGCCGAGAAAGGACATTTTCCCCTGTACTGCCGGCCGGATGTGGCTCGAGACCTGCGTGCTCGCGTTCCCTATTGCTTCGCAGAGAACCTCTATCCCGGTGTGCCGCAGTTCGACCTCAACGAGGTCATGCCCGGCGACGTCTTCTCTGTCGGGCATGATGCCCGAGGACACTCCATTGATGTCGAGGCCCTTGACATCCTTCATGGACGGCTTCCGATACTCGGATATCGAATCGGCCCGCTTGGCTACATCACCGATGCTTCTGAAGTCCCGGCTGATACTGTCGAGCGATTGCGCGGTGTCGACACCCTTGTCATAAATGCCCTCCGTCATACCACACACCCCTCTCACCAGAACCTTACTGAAGCCTTGAGCGTTATAGAGATGATACAGCCCCGCAGGGCTTATCTCACGCACCTGAGTCACCAGATGGGTCTCCATGCCGATGTGGACCCGATACTGCCTCCGGGAGTGAGCATAGCCTGCGACGGAGAGCTGGTTTTCATCCCAAATAACTCTCAACATGAGCGCTAAAGTTACATTCCTCGACAATTCCGGATTTCTTGTAGAATTCCCGAAAGTATTTCTCGTATTCGACTACTATCACGACCCGGCGCACGCTGTGGTGAAGGCACTGGAGCATCACCCCGACAAGCCTGTGATATTCTTTGTGACACATCACCACCCTGACCATTACAATCCTGAAATCTTCCATCTGGGTCAGAACCATAAGCGCGTCTATGTGCTCTCCGATGACATCCCGGCTCGTGATGTGCACACTGACGAAGCCATAGCGTGGATGCACAAAGGCGATGTGGTGGAAGGCCTTCCTGACGATGTGAGCGTGCACGCCTTCGGCTCCACCGATGCCGGCGTGAGCTACGCCGTGACCATGTCCGATGGTTTCCGCATCTTCCATGCCGGTGACCTTAACAACTGGCACTGGGATGCCGAAAGCACCGAACGCGAAGTTCAGAAAGCTCAGGAGCAGTTCACTGTGCAGGTCGACCGCATAGCAGCCGTATACCGTGACTTTGATGTGGCGTTCTTCCCCGTAGACACGCGTCTGGGCGAGCACTGTGCCGCAGGTGCAGTGCAGTTCCTGTCGACAATCAAGGTAGCCGATTTCTTCCCTATGCACTTCAAGGGCTCTTACGAGGATGCCTGCGACTTCAGCGCCTACGGACTGCCCGAAAGTGTGATTACCCGTACCACGATGCACTGTCTGCACAAGCCGGGAGAGCACGTGGAACTGGACTGATGACACATCATCTGACAACGATATGGGTACTCTGAGAAAGACTGACGTACGCGGATACCATCAGCTCTGGGCTCCGCCGGCACCCTCTGTCAAGATGCACTTCGGGCGAGTGACGGCTGCCGATGTGCCCCGATTCTCTCCGATGCTTCATTCGGCAGCGACGCGTTCGTGCGACTTCACGGCCGGCGGCATATTCATGTGGGCCGACTACTTCAGGTACGAGGCCGCCGTGCAGGACGGAACACTTTTCATAAGCGGTCTGTCGCAGGATGCTTCGCGAATACCGTCATTCCTGCTTCCTGTCGGTGATATGCCGCTGGAACAGGCAGTGGAGCTTCTGCGTGCTCACTGCCGCGCATCGGGCCGCCCGCTGCTCATATCAGCCGTACCGGAAGACCGTCTTCCGGAGCTGTTGCCTTTGGGAGTGGTGCGGGTCGATGAGCTTGGCGACTGGGCCGACTATGTCTACAGAGCTGACGACCTTTCCGCTCTTGCAGGAAAGGCATATAGCAAAAAGCGCAATCATGTGCACCGCTTTGAGGCCGATAACCCGGGTGCGGTTCTGGAGACACTCACTATGGCAAATGCCGCCGAGGCTGCCGCGTTTCTTCAGAATCATGATATGCAGAGCGAGAAGGCCAATCCTGTTATGGCGGCATATGAGCGCGACCGCTGCCTGGATGTTCTCAGAGACTACACAGCATATCCGTTCGAGGGAGTTGTCCTCCGTGGCGGAGATGGCCGCATCGTGGCTTTCTCCATAGGCGAACTGTCAGGCGACACACTGATAGTGCATGTCGAGAAGATGGACCACGCCGTCTCCGGTGCAGGGGAAGCCATCAACTGCTACTTCGCACGCTACATGCTCGACCGGCATCCCGAACTTGTATATATCAATCGTGAAGATGATTCGGGCGACCCGGGGCTGCGGTTCGCCAAAGAATCGTATCATCCCGCTTTTCTGCTCCGCAAGTACAACGTCGTTCTCACTATTTGAGATTGACTGAAAGATAATAGAAATGGAACGAGTCCGTATTGTGCCGGATTCGTTCCATTTCTATCTGATTGTTCAGGTTGTCCAACTGTTTCTACGACGCAACTCCGCCGTATGTCGGACCAGCCTTTATTTATTTTTTAGCAGGGGTAGATGCCGCAAAACGGGCATTGAGACCTTCGATGATTTCGGCGGTGATGTCGAGTTCGGGGTTGAAGTATACGCCGGCTTCGCGGAGGAGGAT
>CAMWZB010000032.1 GCA_947178655.1 uncultured Porphyromonadaceae bacterium | reverse complement strand
GCAGAGGACTGCGGATTGTACCAGTTTCTTCATACGTTTTTTCGGGATTGATTCTGATATGATAAAAGGTTTGTTTTTCTGTTGCGAAATTACGAAAAAAGCGGCGTCCGATGATGAAAAAGGCTGTTCAAATATGATAAAATTCCGGTCATGGGCAGCCTGTATCAGTGATTTACACGGAAGCGTCACTGATTGACCTGAAATTTGCACGCATCGCCCTCCGGGCATATCCGATGACGCAAATCCAAATGAATTTGGATTTGGCTCGACTTATTCGTATCTTTGACTACTGTCTTAGATACTCCCGCTCGCAAATCCAAATGAATTTGGATTTGGCTCGACTTATTCGTATCTTTGCACCACCAAAATCTCACACCATGCATAGATTAAAGTTTGCCATATTATTCTCCTTGCTCATAGTCGCCGCCTCCTGCTCGACCGAAGAGGCCGAGACCGCAGGCCATATTATACTTAAACACGAGGCTTATCCTGCCGTGGCCGAATATGACGGCAATTTCTATCTGGTGACGCAGACCGAAGCAGTCGACACGGCCCGAATCCATCATGCCACCGACATCAATGGCTTCGGCTCCGACACGTCAGGAGGCGTCGTCTTCACCCTGACCGACAAGGGTCTGCACAACATGTATTCGCCTGAGCTTCACCGTATAGACGGGAAGTGGTATATGTACTTCGAGGCGGACACGAACGGCAACACCGACTACCATCAGCTATATGCCTTCGAGAATGCGTCCGACGATCCGCGCGAAGGCGAATGGATCGCTCACGGTCCTATCATCACCACCAGCGACTGGAACTGGGCGATACACCCGACCGTCTTCGAGCGCGACGGCGAGCTGTACATGCTTTGGTCGGGCTGGGAGAAGCGCAGGATAGAGGCCGAGACACAGTGCATATTCATAGCACGGATGGCAAATCCGTGGACTCTCGCATCCGAACGTGTCAAGCTGTCCGAACCTATATATGAATGGGAACGTCAGTGGATTGACCCCGACGGCACGAGATCGGCCTACCCTATCTATGTGAACGAGAACCCGCAGGTGATGATATCGCCTGACAACCGAAACATCGTGGTATGCTACTCGGCCAGCGGAATATGGACGGTCTACTCTACCGTGGGTATGCTCCACGCGCCTTACGGAAGCGACCTGCTGAACCCGAAATCGTGGACAAAAATGTCTGAGCCCCAGTTCCTTGCTGCCGACAGCGCTCACTACTTCGGAGCGTCGAACATCTCATACATCCGCAGCCCCAAGGACAAACGCGACTGGCTCTTCTACCAGATGAAGTACTACGACAACAACTGGATGCGCAAGGTGGTGGCCCTGAAGGAAATCAAATGGAATGAAAAAGGCCTTCCCGAATTCGGAAGGCCCTGAGGCGTCGGCCGGATGAACGGCCGGAAGCCCGCCTGAGCGACGACCGCTATGCGGTATAGTCCTTAGGCAGACATCCGTACTTGGCCTTGAAGCACTTGGCGAAGTAAGAGCCGGAAGTGAAGCCTGTCTTGAGAGCCACTTCCGTGACACGCTCTCCGTCGCGCAGAAGTTGCGCGGCATACTCCAGACGGAAATTTTTCAGATAATCGGCCGGACTGAGTCCGGTGACTGCCTTCAGCTTGCGGTAGAAGCTGGAGCGGCTCATGTTGAGCTGCTGCGCAAGCACGTCTATCGAGAACTCTTCGTCGGCGACGTTGACGCGTATGTTGTCGTTGAGCGTCTGGAGGAACTCTGCGTCGACCCTGTTGAGCAGAGGCTCCATCTCGCTTTCAGGACCCGAAATGCCCGAAGCCTGGAGCTTCTCTATCATTGTCTTGCGGATACGCCTGAGGTTGGATATCTGAAGGCGTAGCTGCTTGATGGTGAACGGCTTCTCTATATAGATGTCGGCACCGCTTTCAAGTCCCTCCACTTTCGACTCGCCGTCGGTCTTGGCCGTGAGCATGATGAACGGGATGTGAGAGAAGCGAACGTTCGACTTGACACGGCGCGCCAGCTCGCCACCGTCGACCTTAGGCATCATGTAGTCACTGATAATCAGGTCGACATCATCATTCTGCATCAGAACATCGAAGGCTTCCTGTCCGTCGGCGGCAGTAAGGACGCGGTAATACTCCGACAAGGCTTCGGAGACCTGACTGAGGAGTTCCTTGTTGTCATCGACCAGCAGTACGGTGTACTCCTGACGCTGCGGTTCGGCAGTCTCCGCCTCCGCCGGTTTCTCAACCTCGACCACTGCATCGGCCTTGACAGCCTTGACCGGCAATGTGAGGACGAACACCGCTCCGCCTCCCGGATTCTCCTCCACACGGATAGAACCTCCGTGGGCCTCGGCGATGAGCTTGGCATAAGCCAGTCCCAGACCGGTGCCGAGAGAGGCCGTATAGTCGCCGGATATCTGGTAATACGTCTCGAACACTTTCTCGCGCTCTGCCACGGGGACTCCGGGACCGTCGTCGCTGATGGCCAGGTCGATGAGATTGTCGCCGTCGGCCACGGTGAGACTGACCTCGATAGTCTTGCGCGAATATTTGACAGCATTTCCAAGGAGATTCATCACCACCCGATCGAATTTCTGGAGGTCAATCCTGGCATAGACAGGATTGTCAGGCAGCTTGAGCACCAACGACTTGCCCACCGACTCAAGCGGCTCCTTGAACCGCCGCACTATCTCGCCTATCAGACCGGTGAGCTCGTACGAACTGCGGACGAGCTTCACTTCGTCGCCATTGTCGGCTTTGCGGAAGTCAAGCAGCTGGTTGATGATGCCGAGCAGATAGTTGACATTACGGTGCATGGATGCCACGTTTCGACGCAGTTCGGCGTTGGATGTGCTTCCGCCTTTCTCTATGGTCTCGGTCATCTTCTCGAGCGGCAGATTGATGAGTGTGAGCGGCGTGCGTATCTCGTGGACGAGGTTGATGAAGAACCGCGTCTTCTCTTCGAAAGTCTCACGCTCTTTCTGTATGCGCATGTCGCTGATACGCTGTCGGTAATAGCGGTTGAGCTGACGCTTGGCCACAAGCGCGGCCACAGCGATGAGCACGATGATTGCTATGCAGTATGCGACATATGCGGTGTTGGTACGATACCACGGAGGCAGCACGACGATGGGCAGCGAATACTCAAAGGCTTCATTGCCGAACGTCGAGCGGACCTGGAAGGTGTAGCTGCCGGGGGCGACGTTGGTGTAGCTTATCGACGGACCGAAACCGTTCATTCTGGTCTTGTCAACCCCTTCAAGGATATAGTCGTAGCGGAGATTGGACATCTTGGCGCCGTGGACCGACGAAAGATGGAGAGTGAAGGTGTTGTCGCTGTACGGAAGCTGTATCTCCCGGAACGTATAGAGCGGCGCATCAAGTCCGAGACGGCGCAGCTCCTCGTCGCTGTCATCAAGATAAGGGAAGTCGAGCGACTGCACGAACACTTTAGGCGCCGACATGCCGGTGCGCATTTCCCTGGGTGTGAACACCTTCAGCCCCGTATCCGAGCCAAAATATATCTGACCGTCAGGCATCATCGCAACAGACTCGAAAGGCTGTATGCGGAGTTTCTGTATGGGATAATAGAAATAGCTGACTTCGTGCGACGGAGATATCTTGACCAGGTCACCGTCGGCGGTGCCGATCCATATATTGCCGTCAAGGTCCTCCTGATGGAAGAGTATACGGTTGAGTTGCCCCAGCTCTATATTGAACCGCGTGAAGTCAGCCGCATCCTCTTCGAGATAGAACAGATGATTGTCGACGGTCACTGCCCACACTACCCCGCGGCTGTCGCAGAAAAGCGATGTCACAGGAGTGCGCCCGATAGCCTGCGACTGGAAAGCGAAGAAACTCCGGTCACCTTCCTTGCGACGGTGCAGCGAGTTGTCGGCCGAGGCTATCCACAGGGCATGACTATGGTCCTCGCAGATGGCATTTATCTGACTGTGGCTGGCGAATTCGGCCATAGTGACGAAATCGTTGTGCTCAGGCACATAGCGGCAGAATCCCCAGCTGGTACGCACATATATCTCACCGGCACTTGTATGGAAAACCTCGTCAATACTATTGCTTATCAGTGTATTGGGCGAATCTGAATTGTATGTGAAGTGATTGAGCGCACCTGTCGACAAGTCGTACAGAAACAGACCGTTATGGCTCGTGCCGACCCAAAGGCTGTCGCCTGTCTGGCATATTGTGCTCACATCACAGCCCTCAGCCACGGAGGGTCCGAAGTCAGTGAATGACCCCATAGCGACGTCAAACACTTTCAGCCCGTCCATGGTTCCGGCCAGCATGCGGTCAGGAC
Source organism: uncultured Porphyromonadaceae bacterium (assembly GCA_947178655.1). Next base: position 4,574 of record CAMWZB010000032.1, on the reverse strand, counting down.
CGCATACAGCCAGTGTGTTGACTCTGTCAGACTTGCCTTCACGCTCCGGCAGAGGGATGAATCGCGTGCCACTGCGCACACTGGCCAGATAGCAGATGCCTCCGTCAGGGGTGGTGATGATGATATCCGAATCCGAATCCGACGTCAGCGAATTGATGCGCTCTTCAGGAAGATAGCCGTCCTCGTCACCATACACGGGCGAAAGATTCGTGAATGTATGAGTGTCGGCAGAGTACTGGTACAGGCCGTCATCGGTGGCCAGAAGGATGTCTTCGTCCTCCAAAGCGATGAGACTGTTGACGGTCACATGGGGCGAAATCTTTAATGCAGGCAATATAAATTCATGAGAGTCAATAGAGTACGTGAACAGTTCAGAATTACCTGAAATGTATATGCGCCTGCCTGCGGAGGTCATGCGGAGGATGGTTTTGTCATACTCGAATCCCGGGATGACATGCTCCTCGATGAAGTCGCCGGCCTGATTGAACACCTGCATCCGGCCATCGAGAGTGACAGTGTACATGCGCCCGTCGTCGCCCATGGCAAGGTCGGAATAGAACGCCGAGTAGCGGCTGTTCTGCACCAGCGTGCTGTCGGTAGTGTTGAACACAAAGAGACCCTGACCGAGAGTGATGATCCATATGCGCCCACCTCTTGAGTCAAGGATACGCTGTACAGGAGCCGACACATTGACTCTATACTTGGTGCGGTACGGAAAGCCTGATACCTTGTTGGCGTGGCGGTCGAATACCTTAAGTCCGGTAGGCGTGCCGAACCATATGTTGTCGCCGTACTCATAGAGCGTGCTTATGCTCTGACCGGACGTACCGCTAAGGATGCCTGACTGGAGAGAGCTGACCGACCGGCCTTTGCCGTCATAGCAGCTCAGACCTGTACGAGTGCCCACCCACATGAATCCGTAACTGTCGCGGAGAGCGCATATATTCTGCTTCCCGACACCGAAACGGGCCTGTATGATTTCACGACTCGTTCCGGAACCGAAGGCTCCGGCAACAGCAAAGAGCAATGTGCTGACAAACAAGAGAATTCTCATGAAAGTGTGACGTGGCATAGCATCAGACTTGAAGTATGATTGTGTGCGTAAAGTTACTAATTATGGGTGAGTTATGCAAATTTAGAGAACAGTTTTTTCGTCTTGTCAAAACAGAAAAGGGGGAAGAAAAGGGGCACCCCGACGGGCGCCCCTGATCTATGGTATGTCTCTATGATGCGATGTCTCAGCGAACGATGAACTTGCGGCCGTTGCGGATGTAGAGGCCGGGAGCCGATGCGTCGCGTACTTCGATACCCTGGAGGTTGAAGATGCGGTTGTCGGCCTGACGTTCGGGAGTTGCGACAGTGATGTTCTCTACGCCCGAAGCGATTTCGTCGCGAACGTCTTCGACTGTAGTGTCGGCGCCGTAGTACTTGAGACGGAAGTTGTCGACAACAACCCAGTCCTCAGCCGAACCGGCAACGTCCTTGGCCACACCGATAGTAGCGTCGCCACCTTCGTGATTTACGACCAGAGTGGTCTTGTAGAGACCGTTCTTGAAGTATACGGTAGCCTCGGGAACGTTGTAGGGATAGGTGTAGACTACGGGCTCGTCCGAAATCGACTTGGCTTCACGGCCTTCGCCGGGCACCTTGCCGCTTTCGCTCACGATGTTGGGGAGAAGCTCTTCGGCATCACCGAAGTATATCAGAGCATTCTGCAGCTGGTCGAGGTCGGGCTGTCCGTAGAGGTTCTCGCCTTCTTCATCCTCAGCCACGATAGTCTGGTGACAGCCGTTGCGGTAGAAGCCCTGCACGGTGAGTGCGTACACACCTGCGGGAAGACCTTCGACGATCTGCGACATGTCGCTGCTGACGGTGTTCCATGATTCTGCGGCGAAGTCGTTGTAGTTCTGACCGTAGCTCCATACGCCGAAGTCCTGACGCTGCCATACGCCTTCAGCGTTCTCGCGCTGGTTGAAGTTGGGAGATGCGATGAAGTATGTAGCGTCGGCGGGGTTCTTAAGACCGGCTTCCTCAAGGAGTGCGTCACGCTCTGCGCGGGTGACGAGCTTCCACTGTGCGTTGGGGTCGCTGAGGTCGGTGTTGTGGCCTTCGGTGCTTACTGTAGTCTCGTCGTTGCGGCCCTGGTCGGTCGAAGCGAAGGGATTCCAGATCCAGTGCACATCCTTGTAGTCGTACTGGGCGATGTTGTAGACATTTTCCTTGCCTTCAACGGGCACGAACTGCCATGCTCCGGCCTTGCCCGAGTCCATGTAGCCACGATAGCCTATGTAGTGCTGTTCGGCTCCGTTATAGAGACCGGTCTCGATGTGGAAGGCCAGGTCGTCAACGTTCTCAGCCTCAAGATGCAGTGCGATGCCGGGCATGCCCAGAGCAGCGTGTGCGCCCCAGTCGGAGCCACCGCAGAGGAACTGCTTGCGGCCGACGTTGTAGAGGAAGAATTCGCCTTCGGCAGGAACATTGCCCTTGAATACGTCCTCCTGCTTGTCAGCTGCTGCATAGCGGCGGGTGTAGCGGAGTTCGGTGAGAGCGTCGTTGATAGCGTTGCGGGTGATGGCTGCGGCAAGCATCTCATCAGCCTTGGCTGTGTCGAGACCCATCTTGGATACGATTTCCTTGGTGGCGTTGTAAGCGTTGATGAGGTCGGAAGCACCGCTCATTTCACGCACGAGGTCCTTCATGGCGAAAACCTTCATACGAAGAGCATTGGCGCTGTTGCCTGCGAGAACTTCCTCGGCTTCGGCCACAGCTGCGGCGATACCGGGAGTCTGGGCAAGGGTCTTTGCCTTGTCAATTAGGGTCGAAAGCTGAGTCTTGAGTGCGGTGTAGTCGGCACCGGTGACATCAGAACTTACATAACGGAGCTGTACGCCACCGTATACGAGCCAGTCGCGATGGTCGGCTTCGTCCTTGATAATACCCACGGTGAGTGTGCCGTCGGTCACGACGCAGCGGATCCATTCGTTCACGTAGTCACCGTCAACGAAAGCGCGGGAAGCGGCCTCAAGATTGTTGGGAACCCAGATGTCGGCGGGCTCTACATAGTAGTAGTTGGCGGTTTCGGCTGTCCTGCCGTACTTGGAGATAGGCATCATAGTGCCTTCGGCCTCGCCTGCGAAGTACTTGGCGCGGAGTACCTCGGTGCCGTCGGCCATGCGCTGCTGGAGTTCGGCATTTTCGACCTCAGTGTCACGGTAGTAGCCGGTGACGGTGAATTCGTACGTACCGTTGGGGATATCTGTCAGGGTCACGTAGTGACGGTAGTTGGTGGCACGGTGCCATGCCTCCATCACCTGACGCGACGGGAATACGGCTTCGTTCCATGCGCCTACGCCTGAACCGTCTGAATTGAAGGTCTTGACCCACTGGCGGTCACGGTAGTTGTTGCGGCCCATGTCGCTCCATGGAATAAGCCATGTAGCTGACTGTGTGCCGTTTGCAGCGGCAGCTACCATCTTTTCGATGCGCTCGGCCCTGGTCACGAACTGCCATGTTGTGGCTCCTTCGTCGGGCATGTCCGAGAGCTCGCCTTCGGCAGCGCCGAGAAGGTAGTTGTCGCCTTCGGCAAGACCGTCACCTTCGAGAGCCTGAATGTGATATGCATTCGACACGCCGTCGACAGTTACAGGGATGATACCCCATACCGACCTGTTGTTGGTGTCAAGATAGAATCGGTCATTGCCGGCCGAGATATTGCCGTTACCTGTAAGTTTGGTATTGAAGACATATCCGTTCTCAACGTCTTCGACAGGAGTGATATCTATGTCGAGACCATAATTGCCGAGTTTGGCACGTGTGGTCCAATCACCGGTGTTCTGTCCGAAGTTGTTCTGAAGCCATTTGCCGCTTTCCACCTGATACAGCCAGTAGTCTGTACCCGACGCGAACGGGCCGGCCGCACCCTGGAAGGGCGAAGCTGCCTGCATAGCCATGGCCGAAACGAGCCCAAGGCCAAGAAGTAAAGTTCTTTGTTTCATAAAAAAACAGTTTTGGATAATATTTAAGGTTCTCTATCGTTCAGGTCTGAGAAGGGTTTCGTTTTTTTCAGTTGCAAAGGTAAAGTGTATCTGATGCCGCCATCGAAAATAGCTGTTCAATAAATGACAATATCATGTCAAAAGCATTTTAAGGGGTTGTTTTTCAGTCTCAATGTCTGTCATTGACCTGCTTTTGCGTATCTTTGACCGAGAGGTCACAGAGTATTCGGAAACACATGATTAATTTTGCGACAGAAATACCTCATCAACTAATCAATCATGAAACAAATCGGACGATTCTTCGCCGGCCTTGCACTGGCTGCATCGGTAGTGATGCCGGCCCAAGGGCAAAGCGCCGAGGACTTCACCCCTTACAAGAAAAACAATCTGAGGCTCCCCTCCGTACCTCTGCTGGTCAATGACCCGTTCTTCTCGATATGGTCAAACTATGACACTCTCAACGGCGGTCCCACTCGCCACTGGAGCGAACGCGAGAAGGCCATCGACGGTCTGCTGCGAGTGGACGGTGTGACTTACCGCTTCATGGGCACTCCCAACCAGTATTACCTCGACCCGATA
>CAMWZB010000031.1 GCA_947178655.1 uncultured Porphyromonadaceae bacterium | reverse complement strand
GTTGATGCCTATCTGTCCTGTCACCGGCATGTTGAGGTTCATCTTGTCGTTCACCTTCAGCCCGAGGATTACTGTGGCCGATTCGTCAGGAGCCAGCGACGGCATCTCAACGGGAGTGACGGCAGTCATCCATTCGGGTAGCGCAAGGGTGATTTTGCCGGTCTCGCCTCGGCCGTGGTTCATGATGGTGAACGGGAATTCGCCCGGAGTTTCCAGGCTCACTGTGGTGTTGATGGCCTGCAAGGATGCCTTGATGACGCCCCGCGGGTCGCTCGCGAAGTAGTAGATCGGGATGACCAGGTCAGGAGCCTCTGTCGAGCGTACGCGGATGGTGAACTGCTCCCAGTCAGAGCCTTCGGTAGCACGCGAGGCTGTGAGCGAATAGTTCACAGTCACGGCAGCGCCGCCGGCAGCACTGTCGGCGCAGGAGGCGGTGACCGAGATGCCGGCAGGTGCGTTTTCGGTCAGGACGGAGATGCCGGATACGGGCAGTGTCCCGGGATTGGTGAATGCGATGCTTCCGCTGTAGGTCTCCCCGGTGGTGAGCTGGCACGTCTGTGCCGATGACGTGTTCCACCTGAGACGGAAGATGTCGAATGAGGCCTGCTCCTGTCGCAGTCCTTCACCCGGATAGCAGGCGCCTGCGGAGAAGTGTCCGGCCTGCGACTCATAGGGTGTGAATACTGCCTCGAATGTGCCGTCGGCCTTCGTAGTGGCTGATACGGTCTGTCGGGCGCCGCCGTTGATGATGTACACCTCGACTTCCGTGTCGGCGATGGCCTCGCCTGCCAGTCGTCCCGTGATGTGCACGGGTTCTCCCTGGGCATAGACGGCTTTGTCTGTGGACAGCTCCGCACTGTAGGGCGACACCACCGAGAGGGAGGCGTACGGCGACGAGTTGTTGGTGTATATCAGCTCGGGTACGCTCTTGGATTCGTTGACACGTGCCTGAACGTTGAATGTGCCGGGGTTGGGAGGCAGGGTGAACGAGGCCGTCTGTTCGGTCCGTCCGCCGGCCGGCACGGGCTGCTGGTTGTAGACCGTGGCCACCTGGCTGTTGGCCAGATATACGTTCGTGCGCACTATGGCCGGGAGTTCGGTGACGCCTGCGTTGGCCAGTACGATTGTGGCCGTGACCGTACTGCCGGGAGTTCCTTCGGCAGTGGAGAGAACGAGCGACTCGATGCGCGCGTCGGGCAGCGAACTGTCGGTGAGCATGGCCCAGAAAGTGCCTTTGGAGAAGCCTTCGGCCTCGGCTGAGAACGTTATGGCGCGGCTGTCGCCCTGCGTGGTGTTCGACAAGGCGGTCACACGCACGGTTGTCGAGCGGGCTCCTGCCGGGATGATCACATCATGACTGTACTCAAGCACATCGTCGGCATCGCTGGTGAGGCGTACCGGCAGCGGCGCTGTCGTGTCGGTGTTGCGGCTCACGGTCAGGACGAGACCGCGGGAGTCGCCCTCAAGCAGTACCGATGACGGTGATTCGAGCCCTATCGATGGACCGTCATTGTCGATGATGCGCAGTGTGCGTGTCACGGTTCCGCCTGAAGCGCCTGTCGCCGTACAGCTGCATGACGATATGTACACGGCTGCCGTCAGCGCTACATCGACATCACCGTCGACTGTTGCGTTGTCGTACACTCCGATGGCGAACTCCGCTGCCTTTACTCCGGCTTCGAGCACGATGCGGTCGGCGGGATAGAAAAGACGTCCGTTCGAGTCGTCGCTCAGCAGTATTGTCACCCGCTTGTCGAAGTTGTCAGTGCGTCGGACGATGCCTTGGATGGCCGCTGCTCCGGCGTTCTCCACGACCTCGACGGGTGTCAGCTCGAGCTCGAGAGCCGGGATGTCGTTGTCAATGATGGTCACAGGGACATCGCCGTCCATGTACTTGGGAGCGGTGGCGCGGATGGTGATGTGGGCATCGCCTTCCACGCGGTTGTTCTCGACTGCCGTCACGGTGAGTGTGGCGGAGGTCTCTCCAGCCTTTATGACTATGTTCTGTGGCAGGTCGAGACGGGCTGCGCCGTCGCTGGCGAAACTCACCGTGACATCCTCTGCCGCCGGCTTGGGCAGAGTCACCGTGAGGGTGAGCGACGAGCCTTCGCGCACCTCCATAGGAGAGGCGTCGAGTTCGATTTCGGGATATTCGTCATCGATGATCGTCAGGTCGGCGGTTACGGGCCAGTAGTCCGAGCCTGATATGCTGAGAGTGGCCTGTCCGTCGCCGTCGGCAGTGTCGTTGTCGTCGAGCGTGAGCTGGAAGTAAGCGGCCGACTGGTCGCGGTGGATGGTGACGTCAGCCGGAACTTTCAGGCGAGGGTCGGTCGGGTCGGCAGTGATGGTGAACACCTCTGTCGCGCTCCAGCTGCCCGAGCGAGCCAGACGGCAGCGCACCGTGCGGTCGGAGCCCTCGGTCATAGCGGACGGAATCTCAAGCACCAGATGCTTGCCCAGTGTCACGGGTCTGCCCGTGCTGACGGTGGTGTTGTTCACCTGCCACTGCTCGATTTCGCCGCTTGTGGCGTAGGGTATCAGAGATATGCCCACATTGAGCGAGCCTGATATGCCGGGGAGCGCGTTGATGGCAAAAGTGGCCGAGCGTGCCACCTTCTCGTCCGGAGCGAGACCTGCGCCGTCGTAGTACAGCGTGCCGAGGCTGCTGCGGCGTCCGTCTTCGGCTATGAGATAGACAGATTCGCTCCAACCTCCGGTAGAGGCTATGTTGCCGCGGTTCTCCACGGCCCAGTCGATGCTGATGTTGTCGCCGGGCATGACTGACACAGCAGGAGTGCTGATGTCGGTGATGACGAAGTCAGGGCTGTCGGGGAGAGTCTCGGGTATGGCGATAACTTTCACCGAGCCGTTGATGGCGTCTACCGGGGTCTGTGAGCCGTCGGCAAGATACAGCACTCCGTGAGTGAGATTCACGGCGATGCTTGTGTCGACTGTGGCATCGGCGCCAAGATGTGCCGGGATGCGGATGATGGCGCCGTTGGCTCCGCTTATGGCTTCTGTGCCCCGGACGGTCAGGCGGTATGTCGCATCGCCGACCGACTCTACATTGAGCACATGCTCGGGCGCACGGGCCGTGAGCGAGGCCATGTCCATGTCGAAGGCGACTCCTTCGGGCACGGTCACGTCGATGTTCACGCCGGTGATGGCGTCGGCGTTCTCAAGTGAGATGTTGTAGAGGAAGTCAGCTCCGGGCATGGCCAGCTCCCGTCCGCCGTAGAGCACGTTGCGGCTCGGATTCGGAGCCGAGGGCTCGGAGGGATTGTCCGGCGAGTATACGAAGTTGGCTGTCAGCCGGGTGTCGGCGTCGGGCATCGTATAGTTGAAGCTGTAAGCCGTCGATACGACCGAGCCGTCCTCTGCCGTCCAGTCGCGGAAGACGTAGCCGGAGTTGTTGTAGGCTCGGAGGTAGACGTTTTGACCTGCGCGGTATTGCGTGCCTGAGCTTACATTTATGGAGCCGGCTCCCGACGGCGCACACGACAGATAGAGGCGGTACAATACTGCCGGGGTCGATGGTTCCGACGGGCTGGAGGGCGAATAACGGTAGTTGGCAGTGATGTTGTTGCCCTCTTCCTGTACCTTATATGATAGGGTGGTCGACGTGCCGATGGTCTCGCCGTCGCGGGTCCAGCTCACGAAAGTATAGTCGGAGTAGGTGCTGGCGGTCAGTCTCACGGTAGAGCCTACGGTATATCGTCCGGTGCCCGACACGCTGCCTGCGCCAGAGGGGAGCACTGTCACGTATACATAAGCGTATTTGTCGGGAGTTACAGGCTCAGACGGACTGGTGGGCGCATATGTGAAGTGAGCGTCGAAGTGAGCGTCGGCGGCTCCCATGACGAAGCTGAAGCGCGTCGACGTCGACACCGTCTTTCCATCTCGGTCGGTCCATCCGGAGAACCGGTAGTTGCTGTAAGTGCTGGCCGACAGCGTCACGGTAGTCCCCGCGGCATAGCTTCCCGTCCCCGAGACGCTGCCGCCCGCCGAGGGTATGGCCGAGGCAGTGACGGTGTATTTCGTCACGGGCGTATTCGGCTCCGGCGGATTGGAGGGGTTGTACTGGGCCTGTACGGCGGCGGTCAGCAACACCGCCACCGTCAGGCATATGAATCTCAGCAGTCTCATATCACTTCACAAGACATTTGGCGGCACGGCTGCCGGCTTTCACTATGTAAAGACCTTGCTCGAGAGTGAATGTGGCGCGCGGAGCTGCCTGGGCCGAAGCGGCGGTACGGCCGTCGGCGGTATATACTTCGACAGCACAGCCGTCGGCGCAGTCCACAGTGATGACATTGCCGTCCACTTCGATGGAGATATCGCTATCGGCCATGGTGCCGGAGGCTATGCCTGAGAGGTGGCTGTGGAGCTCGAGGGTGAAACGGTCCTCGACTCTTTCGGCCTGAGCGACTTCGAATGTGAATGTCTTGCCGTCGGAAAGTGAGTGGCTGCTTCCGTCGAGTGCGTCGAAGAGAACTGCCGAGCCGTCGGCGCGGGCTGCGGATATGGTGATGGTCCCGGCTTTGGGGGCACGTATGCCCAGACGCACGGTGCCGTCAGCCTCCGGCCGCTCGTTGATGGCGAGTTCGTTGCCATCGGCATCGATGGTATATATTTCGACAGCTTCTGCATCGGCAAAGAACTTGGAGGCGTCGCACGATGCCTCATATGCTTCCGAAGCCTCTTCGTTGAGCACTACGCGTGCACGGTCGGCTGATTCGGCTCCGTCGTAGGCGGCTGTGATGTTGAAAATGGCGCGGCCCGACGACTGTGCCGTCCTGCGTGCGGGAGCCTCGCGGACTACCGTTGAAGTGAACTGGCGGCCTTTGGCGTCGAAGGTTATCTCGGTGTCCTCGCCGGTCTGCTGCATGAAGAATGCCTGGGTGGGGCGGAGCACCACATCATCGTCTATCAGCGAGTAGGCATCATAGCGGTTGTAGGAGTCGTTCCAGACAGTGATGGGGCAGGTGAGCGAAGTGTATCCGAGGTCAAAGTAGGTCAGCGAAGGGTTGCCGATGAGGTTCCATCCTTCGTTGGCTGCCGTTGTCGACGGCCATGCCATGGCAGTGACGGTGCGGTGTCCGGCGGCGAGAAGCTGCTCTATGCCGTCTGCTTCGAGCTGCATCACGATGTCTCCTTCAGTATTTGTCTGATAGATATATCCTCTTCCAGCCTCAAGGGTTCCGTCAGCGGGTACGTTGGTCCAGTTTCCGCCGGAGCCGCTGGTGCTGCGGCGCTCTCCGTCGTAGTAGCGGAATATGAAGTCTGCGCCGGCCGAATGGCTGATATTGGTCAGTTTCACATCGCAGGGCACTGAGATGAAGTACCAACGGTTGCGGTTGGTATGGATGCGCAGTGTGGCGGAGAGGGCGCTCATGGCCGGGCTCGAATTGAGAAGCTGTCCGAATGAGCGGGAGTCGTACACGATATTTTCGCGGATGTTCAGATGGTTGAGCGGCATGGGCGCCGACCCTCCGACGGTGAATCGTCCGCCTGTGTTGATGTCGACAGACGGAGTGCCGTCCCAGCGCCTGTCGTTGGTCATAGACAGGTCTGAGCTGATTGACCAGTAGTCGCTCTTGAATCCGCCTTCGATGGTGCCGAAGTAGAGCCAGTAGCTGTGGAGTTTGTAGTTCACCACAGCGAAGTCGGGGACGACGAGGGTGGCGTTGGCGCGGTTAAGACCTTCGAATGGAGTGCTGTTGCCTACGTTTGGAGGGACGGCGGCCCGGCAAGTCACTTTCTTTATTTTCGAGCAGCCGTAGAATATAGAACTGCCATAATAAGATATGGTTGTCGGCAGAGTGACTTCTTCCAGCGCGTTACAATTTTGAAATGCGTAGGATAGTGAGGTCATCCTTTCGGGAAGAATAGCCTTTGTAAGTCCCGCATAATAGAAGGCGTAGTCGGAAATTGTACGCAGGCTTTCAGGAAAAATAATTTCCTTTAATGAATTGTTGTAGGAGAATGCGTGCTGGCCTATGGAGGAGAGCCCTTCGGGAAGATTTATGACTGAAAGAGAGTTGCAGTTATAGAAGCAATAGTTCCCGATTGATTTCGGACCTTCTGCAAGAGTCACTTCGGTGAGTTTTTTGCAGTCATCAAAACAGCGATCAGGCAGCGAGGCCGCTCCGGAGATGGAAACATTCTCAAGGTTGCCGCAACTTTGGAAACAGTATTTATAGAGGTTTACGCTCTCGCAGTTCAGAGTCGCAGAGACGAGCGATTCAGAGTTCTGGAAGCAGTATTCGCCTATTGATGTGACAGTCGCAGGAATCGAGATTTCTGTCAGTCCGGACTGGTTGAAAGCGTTGTCCCCGATAGTGCGGAGATTGGGCGGGAGGATTATGCTTTTAAGAGAGCCTCGCGAACGGAATGTTTCTGCCGGAATCGCTGTGCCGGAAGCCTCCGACAGGTCGATGCTGATGGCGGATGTCATGTTTTTCATGGTGGTCCAGTCGGCATTGTTGAGCGGCCCCCGCACTTTCAGATACTGCACGTCAGAGAGGACGTCGACTTTGTAGAGCACTTCCACACCGAGCGAGCCGGCAGTCTCAAGATTGACCTCGGTCCATTCGATGGCCTCCGAAGGGGTGTCGTCGGTCTGGGCGGATACACAGAAAGGAGTCGACATGGCAAGAGCCACGGCCACTCCGAGCGATTTTACGAGTTTTTTCATTGTAAAAAATGGGTTAGATTATTTATATGACAGTTATTCAGGTAGGGTCGGCCGGCAAGCCCTGCGGGCCGTTATTAGGGATGAGCCGCTGCAGTTGTGATGCCGCAGCGGCTCAAGGAGTTTCGTCGGGAGAGGAAGGCTTTTTATGCCTTGAAAGTACCGTATTTGAGCTGACGGTAGAAATTGAGGTAGGCGGTGATCATGTAGGGCTCAACCCAGAAGATTGCTATACCGCAGGTGACGATGGCGAGCAGTATCCAGCCGATGAAGCGCACGAACAGCAGGAAGAGGTCCATCTTGTGACCGTCCATCATGCGCCAGCTCTCACGCAGAGCGTCCACGCCGGAGATGTTGGGATTGTCGAGCATGATGAACCATGTCATCGAAAGACCCAGGGCTATGATTACGCCCGGCACTATGAGCAGGCACATGCCTACGGCAGTCAGTATTGAGCAGACGAGGCCGGCGACCAAAGTGTCAACGAAGCGGTTGAAACCTGCGAAGAGAGCATTGTAGTCAGCGTTGCGTGTGCCCGAGAGCTTTACGAGGAAGAGATAGTAGCCGTAGGACAGCGGACCGCTGACAAGCAAGGGAATAATTGTGAATATCGGCGATATTCTGGTGGTTGAAGAGGCCACACTGCCGATAAGTGCAAAGATAAGAGTTCCGAGAGCGGCAGATCCCCACAGGCCGTTGAGCGAATCCTTGGCCTGTCGCATCATTTGGGCAAGAGTTTCTGATGTCATAGATGTTATATTGTTAGAGGTTTAGAACTTGTTGTGTACATCATCTATATATGTGCGCAAAGTTACGATTATTTTTGATAACATAAAACAACATTCTTTATTATTTTATATTTGCGGTATCATTTAATGTCTAAATGTCTCTTCAAATAAATTTTGCAGTATAGATTTTTCTTCCTATTTTTGTGACTATAATATGTAACCCATCACCATCTGCGCTATGAAATTCGCCGAGAAATGCTACAGCATCTTCGAACAGTCGGTCGCCGACTACCATATTGACGACGATGTCGATGCCTCATCCCGTCAGCCCTATGCCGAGGGAACCATCGAGAATGTCCTCTATGCCAAGAACCGCATTGATGCCGTGCAGTGGCATCTTGAAGACATAATCCGAGACCCGGACATCGATCCTGTGGCCGCTCTCGCTCTCAAGCGTCGCATCGACAAGTCGAATCAGGACCGCACGGACATGGTCGAAGAGCTTGACAGCTATTTCCGCAATCTCTATGCCGGCGTGAAGGTTCTCGACGACGCCACCATCAACACCGAAAGTCCTGCATGGGCTCTTGACCGCCTCTCGATTCTCGCACTGAAGATTTTCCATATGGCGGCAGAAGTGAACCGCACTGATGCGTCCGACGACCACCGCGCGCGCTGCGGTGCCAAACTCGCAGTGCTCGAGGAGCAGCGTACCGACCTTGTGTCGGCCATCGACTCGCTCCTTGACGACATCGCCGCAGGACGCAAGTACATGAAAGTGTACAGGCAGATGAAGATGTACAACGACGCCGATACCAACCCCGTTCTCTATGGCTCCAAGTAGCCCCGAAGGCAATCCGTCAGGACTCCGGTCCGTAGTTCTCACGAGGTTCTCGGCTTTCGGCGACGTGGCCATGACCATCCCCGTGGTGTACAGCGCATGCCACTGCTATCCGGGTGTGCGGTTCGTCATGGTGACGCGTCCGTCGATGACGTCGATGTTCGTCAATCCTCCCGCCAATCTCGTGGTGACGTCCTATGATGTCAAGGGCGAATATGCCGGCGTGGGCGGCATACGCCGCATGGCGGCAGACATATGCTCAAAGTTCGCTCCAGACTACCTGATAGACCTGCACAACGTGCTCCGCACACGCATGCTTTCGCTGTTCATGAAACTCAAGGGCGTTCCTTCGGTGCATGTATTCAAGCCCCGGGCCAACCGCCGCGCCCTCACGCGCCGGCACAACAAGGTGATGCTTCCCCTGACGTCGCAGCGGGCTTTCTACCGCGAGGCCTTCTTCAAGGCAGGATTTCCGCTGCGCGACAAGTTCGACGGACTCTATGACGGCCGGGAGAGTGCTCCCGACAGCCTCTATGCCGCCATCACCACGGCCAAGCCCGTCGGCGAGCGTTGGATCGGCATAGCGCCGTTTGCCGCACATGCCGGCAAGATATATCCGCCCGAGCTGATGAAGAA
>CAMWZB010000030.1 GCA_947178655.1 uncultured Porphyromonadaceae bacterium | reverse complement strand
GCGTGCTCCGTTTCCGTACGGCCGTCGATGGCGAGACCGTCAAGAAAATCGACGTATACTGCGGCTATATCCACCGCGGCATAGAGAAGCTCTGCGAGAACCTCACATATCCGCAGACTCTTCACTTCATGGACCGAATGGACTACTTCTCGGCCCACAATTACCATCATGCACTGTGTCTGCTCTACGAGAAGGCCGCCGGTATCGAAATCAGCCGTCGTGCGCAGGTCATCCGCGTGATGATGGACGAACTCTCGCGCATAGCATCGCACTGCCTCTTCATCGGCACATACTGCATGGACCTTGGAGCCACAACGATGCTTTTCTACGCACTGCGTGTCCGTGAGCAGATACTTGACATCATGGAGAAAACCTGCGGTGCGCGCATGACGTTCAACTATGATTGCATCGGAGGCGTCATGCAGGACCTCGCTCCTGACTTCCAGGCCGATGTTAAGGCCCTTCTTGAAATCATTCCTAAGAATATCAAGGAATACAACGAAGTGTTCACCGGCAACGTCATCGCCCGCAACCGTATGGAAGGTGTAGGCGTGCTCAGCCGTGAGGATGCCATCGCATATGCCATCACCGGCCCGTCGGGTCGTGCTTCAGGCTGGGCCTGCGACATGCGCAAACTCCAGCCCTACAGCATCTACAGCGAGCTTGATTTTGAGGAAGTCATCGCTGAAGAAGGTGACTCAATGGCACGATTCAAGTGCCGTCTGCGCGAAATCGAAGAGTCGGCCAAGATTCTTGCCCAGCTCGTGGACAATATCCCCGAAGGAGAGTACTGCGTGAAGGTTCCCAAGGTCATCAAGCTCCCTGTAGGACAGTGGTTCCAGGTGACGGAAGGCTGCCGTGGCGCTTTCGGCCTCTATCTCGAGAGCGACGGCTCCACCAAGCCCTATCGACTCCATATCGCGCCTCCCTGTCTGCCTCAGGCAGCAGTGGTCGACCACCTCACCCGTGGTCAGAAGATTGCCGACCTCATCACCATCGGCGGATCTCTGGACTACATCGTACCCGATATCGACCGATAAGACAAACACAGAATACCGTATAAGTAATTCGCAATCAATAAAGCATCATGCAAGATTTATCTTTCATCACCTCGTGGATCGACAGTTCGTTCCGCTCAATCATGCCCGGATGGCTCTCCACTACGGTAGAATGTCTGCTTATAGGCGTGGGTCTGCTTCTGGTCTATGCATTGCTGGCTCTGTTCTATATATACTACGAGCGCAAGCTCTGCGCAGCATTCCAGTGCCGACTCGGTCCTAACCGCGTAGGTCCCTGGGGTCTTCTCCAGAGCTTCGCCGATATGTTCAAGATGCTCATCAAGGAGATTATACATCTCAACCATATCGACCGCTTCCTTTTCGCTCTCGCTCCCTATCTGGTCATCATAGCCTCGATGCTCGCATTCGCTGTGCTTCCCTGGGGTAATGGCCTTCAGATTATCGACTTCAATATCGGCATTTTCTTCCTCATCGCAGTTTCGTCTATCGGTGTGCTCGGCATTCTGCTGGCAGGCTGGTCGTCGACCAATAAATTCACACTCATCGGTTCGCTCCGTTCGGGCGCGCAGATGGTGAGCTACGAGTTGTCGATAGGCCTCTCGGTCATCACCATGGTGTGTCTTGCCGGCACGATGTCAGTCGGGGGTATCGTTGAGGCCCAGTCTGATCTCTGGTTCATCTTTAAAGGCCATATCCCTGCCATCATCGCTTTTGTCATCTACATGATAGCAGGTACTGCCGAGACTAACCGTGGCCCGTTCGACCTTCCCGAGGCCGAGAGTGAGCTGACGGCCGGTTATCACACCGAGTATTCAGGTATGCACTTCGGCTTCTTCTATCTTGCCGAGTATCTCAACCTCTTCATCGTTTCAGGTGTGGCAGCCCTCCTCTTCTTCGGCGGCTGGATGCCCTTCCACATCCCGGGACTCGACGGATTCAACCATATCATGGATTATATCCCCTCGGTTGTGTGGTTCGTTGGCAAGGCTATCCTCCTTTCTTTCATTATCATATGGTTCAAGTGGACATTCCCCCGTCTGCGTATCGACCAGCTGCTCTCTCTCGAATGGAAGTATCTCCTCCCTATCAACCTCGTCAACCTCGTTCTGATGGTGCTCATCATCGTCTACAACCTCCACTTCTAATTTCGAATAAATCACTCACCCAAAGATATCACCTACAAAATGAGCGATACTACAGGTAAAATCGCGCAGGTAATCGGCCCGGTAGTCGACGTTGCCTTCGAAGGCGAAGGCGTCATTCTGCCGCCGATTTATACCGCACTTTCTATTGATCGTAATGACGGCACCCAACTCATTCTCGAAGTAGAGCAGCACATCGGCGAGTCAACTGTCCGCTGTGTCGCCATGGAGAGTACCGACGGTCTCCGCCGTGGCTTGCCAGTCAACAATCTCGGGCGCCCCATCGCTGTTCCCACAGGCGACCAGGTCAAAGGACGTCTCCTTAATGTGGTCGGCGACGCCATCGACAAACTCCCTCCTCTGAAGCGCGAAAACCTTCGCTCCATCCATCAGCCGGCTCCCGAATTCGAGGATCTCACCATCGGTACGGAAATCCTTGCTACGGGTATCAAGGTCATCGACCTTCTCGAGCCTTACAGCAAAGGTGGCAAAATCGGCCTCTTCGGCGGTGCCGGTGTAGGCAAGACCGTGCTGATCATGGAGCTTATCAACAATATCGCCAAAGGCCATGACGGCTTCTCGGTGTTTACCGGTGTGGGCGAGCGTACTCGTGAAGGCAACGACCTTCTCCGTGAAATGATTGAGAGCGGCGTCATGAAATATGGCGACAAATTCAAGGAAGGCATGGAGAAGGGCGAGTGGAACCTCCACGACGTCGATGTGGATAAGCTCAAGGACTCTCAGGCTACACTTGTGTTCGGCCAGATGAACGAACCGCCGGGCGCGCGTCTACGTGTCGCTCTTTCGGGTCTTACTGTCGCAGAGCAGTTCCGTGACCAGGGCGCCGGAGGTAAGGACGTGCTCCTGTTCATTGACAACATCTTCCGTTTCACGCAGGCCGGTTCGGAAGTGTCCGCACTTCTTGGACGTATGCCTTCCGCTGTAGGCTACCAGCCTACACTGGCATCAGAAATGGGTGAGCTTCAGGAACGAATCACCTCGACCAAGAATGGTTCGATTACCTCCGTACAGGCTATCTATGTGCCGGCGGATGACCTTACTGACCCCGCTCCGGCTACCACCTTCAGCTTCCTTGACGCCACGACGGTGCTTTCCCGTAAAATTGCCGAGCTTGGTATCTATCCGGCTGTCGACCCCCTTGAATCGACCTCGCGCATCCTTGACCCCAATATTATAGGCGAGGAGCACTATCAGACTGCTCAGGCTGTCAAGCAGCTCCTTCAGAAGTATAACGAACTTCAGGACATCATAGCCATCCTTGGTGTCGACGAGCTCTCGGATGATGATAAACTTGTCGTATCGCGCGCCCGTCGTGCACAGCGATTCCTCTCTCAGCCCTTCCACGTGGCAGAGCAGTTCACCGGCCTGCCCGGCGTCATGGTGCCCCTGAGCGAGACAATCCGCGGCTTCAAGATGATTCTTTCCGGCGAAATGGACGAATACCCCGAGCAGGCATTCCTCAACGTCGGCACGATTGACGAAGCTATCAAGAAAGGCAAGCGACTCCTGGCTGAGGTCAAGTGAGACCGACGCCCGGTTCATCAAGATACCCCATTATTAACAACGCAATAAGGCAATACCGCAACAGTTACATATGAAACTTGAGATAATATCGTCGGAAGAGGTGCTCTATACGGGCGAAGTCAACTCAGTGACGCTTCCCGGCGCCATGGGCGAATTCACCGTTCTGCGCAACCACGCCTCGCTCCTTGCCGCTCTTACCGGCGGTACCGTCCGCTACAGCTGCACTGACGGCACTGAAGGAGCCTCGACTATAGGCGGCGGCATTGCCGATGTCGACAGCAACGTTGTCACAGTATGCGTTTATTGATTCCCGCCATGACCAAAATTAGACTGATTCTCATAAGCCTGCTTCTGGCGGTGTTCGCGCTGCCTGCTGTGGCATCCGATGCCGGGTCTGCCGATTCCGGGTCGACCAAAATCGATCCGAAGGCAATTATCTTCGAGCATCTCGGCGACGGATACGGCTGGGAAGTGCCTTTCGACCATCATCATCGTATTCCACTCCCCGTCATCGTATACGCTTCCGACGGCTTCCACTGCTTTTCATCGTCGCATATCACCCATGGTGAGACTTACGATGACGGCGGATGCACATTCCGCATCGCTCCGGAGGACAGCAAGTACAAGGGTAAAGTGGTGGAGATTATCGACGGCGAAGAAGTACGTCCCTGGGACTTCTCGGTCACCAAGAACGTATGTGCGCTTTTCATCACTGTGCTCATCGTGTCAGGATTGTTGCTCTGGCTTGCAGCTTTCTTGCGGCGCAACCCCTACAAGGCGCCTCGCAAGGGTCTCGGTGCTGTCGAAGTCTGCGTGACCTTCGTCTACGACGGCGTCATCAAGCCCATCCTTGGTCCGCAGGCCCGGCGCTTCGCGCCCTATCTGCTGTCCGTGTTCTTCTTCATTCTGGTGATGAACCTCATGGGTCTGATTGTCATCTTCCCCGGTGGCGCCAATCTCACCGGCAATATCGCGGTGACTCTTGTACTCTCGATTTGCACCTTCCTGGTGACGAACATTTTCGCCAACCGCCACTACTGGAAGGAAATCTTCTGGCCCGATGTTCCTCTGTGGCTCAAGTTCCCCATACCTATCATGCCGGTAATCGAGATATTCGGCATGTTCACCAAGCCGGCGGCACTCACAGTGCGTCTCTTCGCCAACATGATGGGTGGTCATATGATAGTCATCACGCTCACGCTGCTCATCTTCATCTTCTCGGCAATAGCGCCAGTGGCTGGTGGGGCGGCGACAGTGGTGTCACTCATCTTCTCGATATTCATGCTGCTCATCGACACACTTGTCAGCTTCATTCAGGCATATGTGTTCACGATGCTTTCTGCAATATTCATCGGTATCGCGCAGGAACAGCCCCACGAGGCTCATGGACATGAGACTGCCGCCGAGGTGGGCAAGCAGATTGAGGATACGCTCGTGTGACTTAGATCAGACTCTCTTTTCAGCATAACAGGAAAACAAAAATTACTAAAATATTAAAACTCTCAAAAAGCTATGTTAGGACTTTTAGCAGAAATCGCTCCCGTATTGGGACTCGGCGCCTCTGTCGGCGCAGCTATCGCAGCAATCGGCGCAGGTATCGGTATCGGCAAAATCGGTGCATCGGCTATGGAAGCCATCGCACGTCAGCCCGAAGCTGCCGGCGACATCCGAAGCAACATGATTGTGATTGCCGCCCTTGTCGAAGGTGTGGCTCTCTTCGCCGTGATTGTCTGCGCTCTTTCGCTCTTCCTCTAATCAACATTCCCAAGCTGATTAAATGGAACTCTTCACTCCCGATTTTGGTCTGATATTCTGGATGTTCATCGCATTCGGCATCCTCTTCCTCATTCTGTGGAGGTTTGCCTGGCCGATGATTCTCAAGAGTGTCGACCAACGTGCCGACCTGATCGACAAGGGTGTGGAATATGCTCAGGCAGCTCAGGAGCAGCTGGCCAACGCTCGCCGTGACGCTGAGAACTACATCAGCGAAGCACGCCGCGAACAGGCTCAGATTCTCCGCGATGCCGACAAGATGAAAACTCAGATTGTCGAGCAGGCGCGAGTAGCGGCCCAGGCTGAAGCTCAGAAGGTGATGGATAATGCCAGACTCCAGATTCAGCAGCAGCAGAAAGAGGCCGAACAGCAATTCCGCAACCGCGTCAGCGATTTCGCTCTGCAGATCGCCGGTCGCATCGTTCAGAACCAGATGAAGCAGGATAAGGCTCAGCAGCAGCTGGTCGACTCCATGCTTGACGAGATAGAAAAGAACAACTGATTAAGATATGGACAAAGGACTTATTCCGCGCCGCTATGCCAAGGCTCTGTATGAAGTAGGCGAAGACCGTAAGGACAACGTGCGTCTGTACGCTCTGATGCAGAACCTGGAGACATCCTTCAAGGCACAGCCGGCCATGGCAAAGACTCTCGCTAATCCGTTCGTTGACCCTGCTGATAAGAAAGCGCTTCTTACGGCTGCCGCCGGAGGCTCCGATGCCGCCGCTGACGCAACCTATGCAGATTTCCTTTCGTTGCTGGCGCAGAACGGACGACTCGACCTTGCCAGGGATATCGCCCGGGCTTTTGTCGACCTTTACCGCACGCGTCACGACATTTTTTGTGTCTCGATTGTCAGTGCGGCTCCAATGGCAGAGGCCGGACGCAAACGTCTTGAGGACATTATCTCACGTCATATCGGCCGTGGTACGATGGAGTTCGAATACTCCATCGACCCCGCGCTGATCGGCGGTTTCACAGTCACGGTCAACTCCGAGCGTCTTGACGCCTCGGTGGCCGGGCAGCTCAAGGAGCTGCGCCGGAGCCTCGCCGCTGACTGAGCCGCCTGAATCCTGTCCCGCCGCTAATTTCCAACCGGGTTCAACGCGACCCGCCTTACAAACACACTCTCTTAACTCGTCCCTCTTAAACCAAACAAAGCTCACGCACATTAAATGATAAATCCCAGCGAGATTTCAGAAGTATTGAAGCAACAGCTCGAGAACGTCAACTCGAAGGTGGTATTCGAAGAAGTCGGTACAGTCCTTGAGGTCGGCGACGGCGTTGCTCACGTCTACGGCCTCGACAATGTCGGCGCCAACGAACTTGTAGAGTTCGAGAACGGCGTCAAGGGCGTGGCCATGAACCTTGAAGAAAGCAACGTCGGCGTTATTCTCATGAACAACGTCAGCAAGGTAACCGAAAACATGACCGTGCGCCGCACCGGCGAGATTGCCTCCATCCCCGTGGGCGAAGGCTTGCTGGGCCGTGTCATTAACGTACTTGGCGAGCCTGTCGACGGACGTGGTCCTATCGACGGCAAGCTCATTCGTCTGCCTCTCGAGCGCAAGGCGCCGGGCGTAATCTATCGCCAGCCTGTGACCCAGCCGCTCCAGACAGGTCTGAAGGCCATCGACTCGATGGTGCCTATAGGCCGAGGACAGCGTGAGCTCATCATCGGTGACCGACAGATCGGCAAGACGGCTATCGCCATCGACACCATCATCAACCAGCGCAAGAACTTCGAGGCAGGCAAGCCTGTATATTGCATCTATGTGGCTATCGGACAGAAGGCTTCGTCGATAGCGGCTCTGGTGCAGACTCTTAGAGAGCACGGTGCGCTCGACTACACTGTAGTAGTCGCTGCCACTGCATCCGAGTCGGCTGCCATGCGTTTCTTCGCCCCCTTTGCGGGCGTGGCCATAGGCGAATATTTCCGCGACACCGGCCGCGACGCGCTTATAGTATACGATGACCTGTCGAAGCAGGCCGTCGCTTATCGTGAGGTATCGCTCATCCTCAAGCGTCCTTCGGGTCGAGAGGCATACCCCGGTGATATCTTCTACCTCCACTCACGTCTGCTCGAACGTGCCGCCAAGATTATCGACAATCAGGACGTGGCCTCGCAGATGAACGACCTCCCCGAGGTGCTCAAGCCTATGGTCAAGGCCGGCGGCTCGCTGACGGCGCTCCCGATTATCGAGACTCAGGCCGGTGACGTGTCGGCTTACATCCCGACCAACGTTATTTCGATTACTGACGGTCAGATCTTCCTTGAGACCGCACTCTTCAACCGCGGTATCCGTCCTGCCATCAACGTAGGTATCTCCGTGTCGCGTGTCGGCGGTAACGCTCAGGTGAAGGCCATGAAGAAAGTGGCCGGTACACTGAAGATTGATCAGGCACAGTTCCGCGAACTTGAGTCATTCACCAAGTTCGGCGGCGACATGGATGCCGTGACAGCGCGTGTCATCGACAAGGGTCGTAAGAACGAACGCCTCCTTATCCAGCCCCAGTACCATCCGATGGGAGTCGGAGAAGAAATCGCCATCATCTATTGTGGTGTGCGCGGACTTCTCGAGAACGTACCTCTGGAGAATGTGGCGGAGTTCGAGAAGCAACTCCTGCAGCTCCTTCAGGCCGGACATGCCGAGGATGTCCTTGCGCCCCTTGCAAAGGGCGTGCTCAACGAGGACATCGAAGCAAAGCTCACTGCCGCAGCAACCGAAGTGGCTGCGCGATTTAACTCTTGATTGTAAAATATAAATTTAACTCAGGTCAATAACACATAAATGGCAACATTACGCGAACTCAAAGGCCGCATAGGCTCGGTAGCCTCGTCAGAGAAAATCACCGGTGCGATGAAGATGATTTCATCCGCCAAAATGCACAAGGCCGAAGGTGTGCTGCGTCGTCTGCAGCCGTTCCGTGGGTGTGTCCGCACCGTTATTGGCAACCTTCTATCGTCCGATGCCTCTGTCAGCTCGCCGCTGGCAGAGGTGCGGACTTCCGTAGGCCGGGTGGCTGTCGTCGTGTTCGGCAGTGACGACGGTCTGTGCGGTGCATACAATGTGAACATCTTCAAGAGCATGCTCGCGACGCTTGCGCGTGTCCGTCAGGAGTGCGGGGCGTCAGTTGATTTCGACATCCTTCCCGTAGGCCGCAAGATTCGCCGGGCTGTCGAGAAGATAGCGGCGTCGGACAGCCATATCACTGTCGTCGACACCACAGATGTCGACTCGAAGAGCGACGGAGATAAAGTAAAGGCGTTCGCCATGAATCTCCAGTCCCGTTTCCTCGCAGGTGAAGTCGACCGCGTGCTGCTCCAGTACATGCATTTCCATTCGGCAGGCAAGCAGGCCGCCGTCTGCGACGACTATCTGCCGCTTTCCCCTCAGGCGCTCGCTGAGAATCCCGGCGCTGCTGTCCGTCAGGACAGGCCCTACCTCTTTGAGCCTGATGCCGCGACCATTTTCAGCACTGTTCTGCCGATGTATCTCCTTTCGGTGATGCAGGAAGCCTTTGCCGAAAACCGTGCCAGTGAGCAGGCTGCCCGCGTCATGGCCATGCAAAGTTCCAATGACAATGCTCACAAGCTGCTCGACCAGATCCAGCTCGAATA
>CAMWZB010000029.1 GCA_947178655.1 uncultured Porphyromonadaceae bacterium | reverse complement strand
ACCGAGCCGCACCCAGATGCCCGAAGAGCAGCGCTATGGCGAGGTGGAGACTGCCGAGAAGTCGCTTCTCGCTCTCTACAAGAACTGGCGCGATCTCTGGGCCGGACACAACTACTACTATCTTGCCGACGGTACGGACGAGATTCAGAACGGCGCTTATCAGGCACTCAAAGAGGGTGGTGGCAAAAACGGTGCCATTGACCGCTTCGACGCGCTTCTCACGTCTGACCACGAGTACGTGACCAACTGCTGGAACTGGCGCTGGCCCAAGATTGCCGAAGCCGCCAAGCTCATCAACGCTCTCGAGCCCAATATCGACACAGACGAGAAAGCCCTGCAGCTCTGGGCGGAGTCATCGTTTATCCGCGGCTCGCTGATGATGGACATGACCATGATATACGGCAGGATTCCCGTGATGGACCTCAGCCGTCTGGCCGAGCTCGGCACCGGACGCCAGAACCTCGTCACCGTGTGGACATATATCATCAATGACCTGAAGAACTGCGCTGACAACGCTCCTGCGAAGAACGAGCCGGGCCGCGTGTCGAAGTATGCAGGTCTGATGCTCCTCGGCTACGCTTATATGGCGGCTCCAGAAGAAACCGGCCTGCGCAGCTTCGCCGATGCCGAGGCATGCCTGAAGCAGGTGGTGGAAGGTCCGTTCAGCCTCGTGCCTTACTACGACATCTTCGACTACAACACGCCCAACACTTCCGAAGCTATCTACGAATTCCAGTTCAATACCACATGGCCCGATAACCACGGCATTCAGTTCATGATCGGCTCGCGAGCTGCTGCTGCCATGGGTGGCGATGCATGCTACTTCTCCGGCTACGATCATTCCGTGCCCACCGAATGGGCTTACTCCGATGTCGAGGACGGCGGCATATGGGAAGAGGGTGACATCCGCAAGGAAGAGTCTATCCGCTACGAATTCGACTGGAACGGTAAGAATGCAGAGGACTACATACCCGGTCTGAGCTGGGAAGGACTCACTCCCGAAGACCAGGACGAGTGCAATCCTCATATCAAGAAGTACGAGGACTACCGCACCGACCGCTACTCGGGCATGGGTATCAACAATATGTACAACTCCGGCAAGGACATTCCCTGGCTCCGTCTCGGCAATGCCTACCTTCTCTACGCCGAGTGTCTTAACGAGCTTAACCGTACGCCCGAGGCGGTAGACTGGGTGAACGACGTACGCTCACGTGCATGGGAGTACGACATACCTGACGAGATGCTATGGCCGTCGAGTATGTCGCAGGACGAATTCCGCACCGAAATCATGACCGAACGCGTGCGCGAACTCTTAGGCGAACGCTGGCGCCGCTTCGACCTCGTGCGCACCGGCAAGTTCTATGAACTGGTGAAGGAGCGCAACAAGTGGGCCAAACGTTCGGGTACTATTCAGCCCTGGCACGTAATATGGCCTATTCCTATGACTGAAATCGAGCAGAACCTCGACATCGACTTCGCAGATCAGAACGAAGGTTATAACTGACAGACAGCGGTGATGCCACCGCCGCGGATGACAGCGACAGGAGTGTGGCCTTATGCCATGACTCTGAGGCGTTTAAGAACGCACTCCTGTCGCTGCCGGCCATCAGTACGACCCGATATCACCTGTCCAATACCAATAAATAAAAGAAAAACAACCAATAAAAACATCTGTAAATGAAGTCATTACTCATTACTCTGGCTGCATCTGCCGTGACCTTCTCGGGCATGGGCGCTGCGCGTCAGACCAATTATTCAGAGCTCACCAATCTCACTGATATGGTGTCTGCAGGTCTTTTCCACGGCAACACCCTGCTGGCTGATATCAATAACGACGGCAATTACGAGCTCATAGCCAAAGGCCGTGATCTCAATGCAGGTTGGGCCAATACTCTCAAGGCTCTCTATCTTGACGAGTCCGGCTCAACATTTGTCACCTCTACTGACCTCGACACTCCTGATGACTGCATGTGGGAGCGCATCATATACCCGATCGACTACAACAACGATGGCAATCTCGACCTCATCTATGCTTCTTCATGGAATGCCAAGCTGATGAAGGGCGACGGAACAGGACGCTTCGAAATGGTCGAGGACTTCGCTCTCGACGGTGAGATGAGCATTGACGGCGATGATGCCGAAAAGTGGTATGCCGGCACTCTCGGTGTGGCCGATTTCAATGGTGACGGCTATCAGGACATCGTCACATTCTGCGGAAATCCCCGTGAGGACCAGGGTACGCCCGTGGTGTTCTTCAACGACAAGGGAAGCGGCAAGTTCATAAAGGACGAGAACACCGGTATCAAGCCGCAGCGCGGCGGCACACTATGTGTCGGCGACTATAACGGCGACGGTTATCAGGATATCCTCGTTTCGGGATGGGCCGATGATTTCGGCACCGACTGCTGCCGCATCTGGAAGAACGACGGCACCGGCAAATTCACTGAAGTGATCGTAGGCAATACCGCCGGAACCGAAAAAGGTCAGGTAATATTCGCTGACCTCACAGGCAACGGTCTGCTCGACGTGTTCATCACCGGCACTTCATGCCCCAACAACTGGGAGCTCGCAGCATACATCTACACGAACAACGGCGATGACACTTTCACCAGACTCGACGCCGGTCTGCCCGGATTTCAGTGCAGCGGCGCTGACTGGTGCGATCTCAATGGCGACGGCCATATCGACTTGGTGTACGCAGGTGAGAATGGCGACCTGAAGAACTCCGTATATGCCTTCAATGAAGGCGACGGAACCTTTACCGCCGTCACTGACAAACTCGGGCAGCACCGTGGTGGCGCGAGCGTTCTGGCTTGCGATATGAACAACAACAACGTACCCGATATCCTTCTGATGGGCTACATGGACGGCGACGGTGCCCGTCACTTCCAGGTATACAACGGCGCCGGTTCGCGTGTCGCCAACAAGGCCCCGAATGCTCCCACCGGACTCGTTGCCACAGCCGAAGGCAACAGGACAATCCTCTCATGGAACGCCGCTACCGATGAAAAGGCTTCGCAGGGCACAGGCGCCACTCCCGCAGAGGCTCTCCGCTACAACTATTATGTAAAGACCTCGGAAGGCAGTCTTATCACCGCCGTGCCTGCCGACCCCGCAACCGGCAAGCTCCGCAGCAGCAACGTGTGTGCAGCATCATCCGCCCTTAAGGTCGAGCTCAGCGTACCGTCATCAGACATCGTAGAGTGGGGCGTACAGGCTATCGACGGCGCCAAGGCTGCCGGAGTGTTCGCCAAGGCCGATATGTCAGGTGTAGTGTCTATCGAGGCTGCCGAGGCTGCTGAAGCCGAATATTTCAACCTCCAGGGCATACGTGTCGCCAATCCCGGCAAGGGCCTCTACATCCGCCGTCAGGGCTCGGCTACAGAGAAAATCTGTATCCGCTAAGAGTCTGCCGGACGAATCATAAGACAATGAATGAGGCCGTTACCGGTAATCGCCTGTGGTGATTATTGATCGACCTCATTCTGTTCTATAAAACTTGTGGGTCTGCAATAAAATTATTAATTTTACGACTCCTTAAATCATCACATATGATATCAGCCAAATATAAGACTTTGTTCCTTGCCGGTCTTTGGTGTGTCCCTGCATTTGCCGCAGGCGACCTCGACGCCGAGTACGGGGACTGGAAATTCGAGATGTCGGCTACTAAGAAAATGACAGTAGAGCAGAGCGGTAAAAAACTTCTTTCAGGTGTCATCATGACCGCACTCGATGGCAATGACAACGAACTGCAATCCGACAAATATTCATCGGTGACGAAGAAGGAAGAGGACGTCAATGACGCCTTCGGAGCGGGTCGTCGCTTCACTTGGACTTTCACCAAAGATGGAAATCCTGCTCTTGAGCAGATTGTGACAGTGTATCCGTCGCTGCCTTATGCTCTCTTCGAGGGAGCAATAGTCGCGAATTCGGGTGAGACTTCCTCCCGCCGGATTGACCCTATTGTCGTATCGACTACAAATACTCTGCCGCTTCCGACGTCGGAGAACCGCGTGTACAACATGCCTTTCGCCAATGACAACTGGGCGACTTTCTCGACCGTCCGCTGGTCGACAGGACAGCCGGTCACATCATGCGAGGCCACCGCACTTTTCAATGTTGAGTCGCGCGAAGGCATCGTGATAGGTTCGGTCGACCACTCTGTGTGGAAGTCGTCGGTGACTGTCACCCCCAACTCGACCAACAAGATGCGCCGTCTGGTGGCCAATGCCGGTTATGTCAGCCCCCGCACATGGGATAATGGCAACTTCGGCAACAACTCGCCCATGGACAAGCATGGTGCAGTGAAGGGCTGCCGTGTGGTGTCACCCAAGTTCATGGTGGGCTTTTTTGATGACTGGCGCACGGGACTTGAGACCTATGGAAAGGCCAATACTGTGCTTTGCCCGAAACTCGAGATGAAGACCGGTGACAAGGCTCTCTTCGGCTGGCAGAGCTGGGGCGGACAGGAGGCTCAGCTCAACTTCACATCGACCATGTCGGTGCTCGACTTCTTTGAAAAAGAACTGAAGCCTGTCGGATTCGCCGGTGAGGACGGTGTGTGCTGGATGGTGCTCGACTCTTTCTGGGACAATATGAGCCGTATGGAACGCCGTCAGTTTGCAGAGCGCTGCAAGGAGATGGGCTATCGCCCCGGCATATATCACACTCCGTTCTCTCTCTGGCTCGGCAGTGACAGTGAGGTATCGGACTACCCTTACGAGACTGTCGACGGCAAGCCTTATTCGCGCAAGGACGTGGTCCTGACTGCCAATGGCAAGCCACGCAAGATTTCGGCATACTCGCTTGACCCCACTCATCCCGCAGTAAAGGAGACCAACCGCAAGCGCTTTCAGGAATTCAAGGACGACGGTTTCGAATTCGTCAAGATAGATTTCATGAACAATGGTTCGCAGGAAGCCGACAGTTGGTACAATCCCGATATCACCACCGGCATGATGGCTTACAACTACGGTATGGATTATATCATGGAGATGGCCGGTGACATGGTGCTCGACTTCTCAATCGCACCGGTATTCCCTGCCAAAGCACATGTGCGACGCATCGGCTGCGATGCCTGGGGAGAGCTGAATAACTCCATGTATACGCTCAACTGCATCGACGGCTCATGGTGGCTCGACCAGTGCTATGCTTTCAACGACCCTGATCACATGTGTCTCAACAAGGTGTTCACCGGCAAAGGCTCGCCTGACGAGAAGGAGGCCAGAATCCGCTACACCTGCGGACTGATCACGGGCATGACTCTGCTTGGCGGCACATATGCCTACGAGGGTGCCACGATGAAGTACAATGACAAGAACGTACACATCATCGGATCTGATGCCGAGCGTGAGCGCGTCGTGAAGTTCGCATCCAATAAGGACTTGCTCGAGGTAGGCCGTATCGGTCGTTCGTTCCGTCCGGTCGAAGGTACGTTTGAGTATCAGACAACACTTTACTCACCGAACGACATCGCCACTGACAATGAATTCGTCTTCGATACTCCGGAGGCATTCTATTATGTAGTTTTCAACTTCGACAAGAGCAACTCCTTCGAGAAGGCTGTCGACTTCGGCCGACTCGGTGTCAATGCATCTGACTTTGTGAATGTAAAAGAACTGTGGGAAGGCGTATCGTCGTCAGTTGCCGACGTCAGGGTGGCAGTGCCTGCCAAGGATGTCCGCATCTACCGCTTCGAGCGTAAGGGGTATACCGGAGTCGACACTGTTGAGTCAGTCGCTGCAGACAATTTAAGCGTTGAGGTTGCCGAGGGCAGCCTCCGCCTGTCGGCTTCTGAATCGATAGTTTCGGTCAGCATATATGGAATTGATGGCACTGCCATCAATTCCGTGATTTTTACGACTGGTACCGTGACCACTGCCACAGTTCCGATTGGAATGCCTTCGCATGGTATGGCGATTGTGCGGGTGATGCTTCGTTCGGGATTGTCCATCACTAAGAAAGTGATTGTGTAATGTACTGCTGCTACTGACTATGACCGCCAAAATAGTATTAGCGACAGTCTGTCTGTCGCTGTTCTCAGGAATGATGGCAAACGATTATGCCGGCTATGTCGACCCGTTCATCGGTACAGGTGCTGTGGAAGGTGGCCTTTCGGGCAATAATTATCCGGGGGCTACGGCTCCGTTCGGTATGGTACAGCTCAGTCCGGATACGCATCCGTCGCCTGACTGGTTCAATGCTTCGGGCTACGATTATAACGACAGCATCATATACAGCTTCTCTCATACGCGTCTGAGCGGCACAGGAGCAAGCGACTTCATCGATATCGGCTTTTTCCCTACAACGGGGAGGGCCGAATCGTCGCGTTTCAGCCACGACCGGGAATCGGCATCGCCAGGCTACTACTCCGTGCAGCTTCTTGACGAGGACATCCGGGCTGAGCTTGCCGCTACCGAAAGGGTGGGGGTGCACCGCTACACATATCCGTCGGGCAAGAGCCGCAATCTGATTATAGACATGGACCATTCGGCCAATAAAGGGAGCTGGAACCGCATGGTCATACAGTCGCAAATCCGTCAGACAGGTCCTCGCACCATCGAGGGCTTCCGTGTCATCACGGGCTGGGCCAAACTACGTAAAATCTACTTCTTGGCAGAGTTCTCGGAGGATATAACCGGGCTCGCTATCGCTGACGGCGGAGAGGTGCGCCACGGTGCTACGGTGGTGAACGGCCGCTCGCTCAAGGCTGCGGTAGAATTCGGTACGGGCGCAACTCCTGTGGTCGCTAAAGTCGCGCTTTCCGGTGTGTCAGTGGCGAACGCACGATTGAACATGCAGGCCGAGGCTTCGCACTTCGACTTCGACGGCTATGTGGCTTCGGGGCGCCAACAGTGGAACGAAGCTCTTGGTGTAATCGAGGCAGAAGGAACGCCGGAAAGACTGCGCACGTTCTATACCGCGCTATACCACACCATGATACAGCCCAATGCGTTCAGTGATGTCAACGGCCAGTACATGACTCCTTCTTACTCAGTAGGGCAGCTTCCGGATGGTGACGTTCAGTATTCAACTTTCTCTTTGTGGGACACTTACCGTGCCGCCCATCCGCTCTATGCCATCATCATGCCTGAGCGAGACGCCGCATTTGTCAACAGCATGATACGTCATTATGCCGACTACGGCTATCTGCCCGTGTGGCACATATGGGGACAGGACAACTACTGCATGATAGGCAATCATGCGATTCCCGTCATAGCCGATGCAGTGCTGCGCGACCTTCCCGGCATAGATGCAGAGGCAGCCTATGAGGCTGTGAGAGAGTCGTCATTGCAGAGCCATCTTAACTCGCCATTCGATCTGTGGGAGACGTATGGCTACATGCCCGAGACGCTGCAGAGCCAGTCTGTGTCGATTACTCTCGAGATGGCTTTTGATGACTGGTGCGTGGCACAGATGGCCGAAAAACTTGGCAAGCATGCCGACTACGGGCGCTTTATGGCACGTTCGCAGTATTTCCGCAACCTTTACGACTCTGAGACCGGTTTCTTCCGCGCCAAGGATGAGTCGGGAAAGTGGACAGAACCATTCGACCCGCTGAAGTTCGGCGCCAACGGCGGTTATCCGTTTACAGAAGGCAACGCCTGGCAGTATTCGTGGTATGTGCCTCACGACGTACCGGCTCTCGTCGAACTCAACGGCGGCAAAAAGGCCTTCGAGAAGAAACTCGACACATTTTTCACTCTCAACGATACGAGCGGTGAGAAGAACGACAATATTTCAGGTTGCATAGGCCAGTATGCCCACGGCAACGAGCCGAGCCATCATGTGGCATATCTCTACAACTATGCCGGAGCATCGCACAAGACCCAGCGTATGGTGCGTCGCATCATGGATGAACTTTACAACAACACTTCGTCGGGATACGCCGGCAATGATGACTGCGGAGAGATGTCGGCGTGGTATGTGTTCAGCGCCATGGGCTTCTATCCAGTGAATCCGGCATCGGGCGAATACAGTCTTGGAACGCCACTCTTCGACCGCTGCACCGTGCATCTGCCGTCAGGCAGCGATTTTGTCATTACAGCCGCCCGGAAAAGTCCGGATGACTATGCCGTGAAATCGGTGTGGCTCAATGGACGCAGGCACAAGAGCACAACACTTGAATATAAGGACATTGTCGCCGGAGGCAATCTTCATTTTGAATTATAATACAACTATGCTGAACCGATTCCGCATCTTCTTTATCATCACTGTACTGCTGACTGTCATGCTGTCGGACGATGCCTCTGTGCTGTCAGCCCGGCCTGCGGTGCAGTACAGTTTCAGACATCTCGATACGTCAGACGGTCTTTCCGCCAATAATGTCAAGAGTATCGTCCGCGACAGTCTTGGCTTCATGTGGTTCGGGACGAAGAACGGTCTCAACTGTTACGACGGAAGCGGTATGAGAGTATTCGAGTGCTTTGATGAAGAATTGCGGTGCGGCAATAACAACATCGGGGCACTCTACGAGGATGAGAACTCTATGCTGTGGATCGGCACAGACCGAGGAATTTATCGTTACAATCCTCGTACCGACCGTATCAGTTTCGTCGGCTTGACTCCCGACGACGGAGCCATGCCCAACAACTGGGTGCAGATTATCGACGGCGACCGCCGTGGAAATGTCTGGGCACTTCTTCCCGATGAGGGGGTGTACCGTTACAGCGACGGCCAAGTAAAGCATTATGCATTCTCCGAAGGGAGTACTTTCAAGAAAGTCTTTCCTGCCGATATCTGTGTAAGTGATGATGGCGGCGTGTGGGTGGTCATGTCCGGCGACGGCGTCTACCGTTATGTGCCGTCTGCCGACAGTTTTGTGAAAGTACGAGAGCCGGACGGGCTGGACATTCCCGATCGAGATTTCAGCGTGGTGTGCGAGTCGTCCATCGGCACTATTATCGTCGGGACGACGCGAGGCCACCTGTATGAGTTAGACCCGCGGGACGAGACTATGCGCAATCTTGAGTTCAGCGCCAGCGGCAATGTATATCTCCGCGACATCCAGTGCTTCGACAACGAATTGTGGATCGGTACTCATGTCGGGCTGTATGTGCTTAATCTCTCGAGTGGCCGGGAGGAGTATATAAGCGAGAATCCTCTCGACCCGTTCTCGCTTTCGGACAATACAATCTACTGCATCTACCGCGACCGCGACGGCGGCGCATGGATAGGCTCGATGTTCGGAGGTGCGAGTTATACACCGCGCCGCAAGTTCGCATTCACCAATTACGGACTCAAGAACGGTATGTC
>CAMWZB010000028.1 GCA_947178655.1 uncultured Porphyromonadaceae bacterium | reverse complement strand
GGCGGTGGGGAAATGTTAATTATTAGGAAAAGGGGAGGATGGGGATGGTGGGTTGATTATTTTTTTGTAACTTTGCCACCTAAAAGTGGGCGGACGTGTATGTGTGCGCCAGAATGAATACAATGCGTAAGTATATAATCTATTTTTTGGCAGGGCTGCTTCTGTGTTCGTGCGGAGAATATCAGCGGGCGCAGAAGAGTACTGACTATAATTATAAGTTTGAATTCGCCAAGCAGGCATTCGAGCAGAAGCGGTATGTGCAGGCAATCACTCTTCTTGAGGAGTGTATCACTGTATTCAAGGGTTCTGACAAGGCCGAGGAGTCGCTCTATCTGCTTGCTATGAGCTGCTATGAGAATAAGGACTATTCGTCGGCGGCTGTTTACTTCAAGAATTACTACAGCCGGTATCCCAAGGGTAAGTACGCTGAGGACGCTCGCTTCTACAGCGGCTACGGGTACTATCTTGAGTCACCGGATCCTCAGCTCGACCAGAGCGGTACGATAAAGGGTATCGAGGAGCTTCAGGCGTTTCTTGATTACTTTCCGCGGAGCGACAAGGTGTCGATAGCTCAGAACGCTATCTTCGAGTTGCAGGACAAGCTGACTCTTAAGCAGCTTCAGAACGCTCAGTTGTACTACAATTTAGGCAACTATATGGGTAACAACTACGAGAGCGCAATCATTGTGGCCAAGAACGCTGTGAAGGACTATCCTTACTCGAAGTATAAGGAGGACCTCGAGATGCTGATACTTAAGTCGCGCTATCAGGAGGCTGTGAACTCTATAGAGGAGCGCAAGGTCGACCGCTTCCGCGATGTGATAGACGAATACTATTCATTTGTGAATAATTATCCTGATACGAAGAACCGCGCCGAGGCAGACAATATTCTGAAAATAGCGCGGAAGTATGTGAAGGACTAATCGTCCTGTCACTACTCTCCCCTCTCACAAAACCGTTAACTTCAAAAAAGACCATACAGAACGATGGATTTCAAGAAAACCAACACTCCGATCAATACCGTCACCCGCGATACTATCGCGCTGTCGGAGCAGACGGGCAACATCTATGAGACCGTTTGCGTAATCGCACGCCGCTCCAATCAGATTGCAGCCCAGATGAAGGCGGACCTGGAGAAGAAGCTCCAGGAATTCGCACCCTACAATGACACTCTTGAAGAAGTGAGCGAGAACCGCGAGCAAATCGAAATCTCGCGCTACTATGAACGACTCCCGAAGCCTACGCTGATAGCGACTCAGGAGTATATCGACCACAAGCTCTTCTTCCACAAATCGAACAAGGACCGCAGCAATCTCTGAGGTCAACAACGGACTTCATAACGAAGATACGTATAGTAAACGAACCGCATCCCAAAAGTCGGAGACAAGACTTTGGGATGCGGTTCGTTTTTTTGCAAGCGATTCAATTCACAATTCAGTACGGGCAAGATTCCAGCTGCACAAGCAGGGCTAACTTCATTACAGATACTTGTCGGCACAAATTAGTAGTGTGGCATTGTCACACGGTGACAGTCGCGGTTGTCCGGCACTTAAGAATGATGTTGTAAAACATGCTGTGAAATCACAATCATTCAATCTATTTGTGTAATTTTGCAATCGATGAAGAGGTTATGGCTGTTCCTTGTATTATTTCCGCTACAGCTGTCGGCAGAAGCGCAATCGATGACAGCTGAGGACTACTATGTGTCCGCTTTCAATGAAATGTCTGATATGCTTGCCGGGAGAGACTCGCTGTCTATAAAAAGAGCCGTCTTTCTTGCTGAATGGGCATTCTATGAAGGAAAGCCGGACTACAAAACCGACTTCTGTGATGAGATTGACAGGATAAAGTCATTCATTCTTTCTTTGTATGAGGTGAATAAGTTGCAGACATATAAAACAGGCATGCAAATGGCTATCACGTCATATATGGTCAGTCCATATTCGGGGAACGGGTATACGCCATATACCTATGATATTGAAACTTTTTCGTCGAACGAAGAGCCTTGGGAACGGCAATTTGTCAGTAGAACACTAAAAACTCATAATGGTCAGTGCCGTTCACTCCCTTGGATGTATAAAATCCTTGCAAGTGAATTAAACGCCGAGGCGTCATTAGCCCAAGCTCCGCGACATTGCTACATTATGTATAAGGATGAGGATAAATGAAACATCTTTTAGTATTTTTTTTAATAATATCTTGTGTGATAGGGAGTAGTTCACAGTTGAATAATCAACGCTCTGATATTATAAGCAATTTTGGCGACTCAATAACTGACATTCTTGAAGGAAAGGAGTTTCTATATTATACCAAGGGACACCATGGGCATATTTGGTCGTTAGCCGTTTCCGAAAAGAGTCATTTTATCATAGTTTCAGGTAATACACGAAATAATGATTGTCATATTGATACTATATCCATAAAAGAATCAGTATTGAAATGGGGATTAGATACATTGGCATTATACTGTCAAAAAATGCAGCCGGTCGCGAGCTCCGCTTATTGGCCATTTCATGAGCGATTGGTTTTGTTTTCATCCCCCCAAAAAATAATCTTTGATTGTACTGATACTAATACTTATAGCGGCACAGACAGCATAACTTTCAATAAAAAATTAAATGAACTAAAGTATTTGATGTACTGGTTTGCTACACCGATAGAGATTCAGAAGAAACTCCCGACCCCGCTATAACCATATTATTCAAGGTCAGAGCGTTTCATCAATTCCATACGCACGAGATGCTATTCAAACGGAAAACTTAATATTGAGTGTCATTGGAATCCCTTTTATTAATACCGGCGCAAAACATGTTCCCAATGGAGTATTCCCGGGTTGCTCACTTTTACCCTATTTCAGATGATGAGAAATTTAATTACAACGGTTGTTTTCATACTAATTACTTCTATGCTGTTTGTCAAAGCACAGTCTGCAAATACAGACTCCACTATTGAAAACCGGCAAGCATGGATACAATCTTTGTTGAGCGAACATGGCAACCCGATAAATTGTAACGATTATATTTTCTATTGCACAGGGCATCATGGAATAATATGGTCCTTGATAACTTCAGACTCTTCAGGAATTAGTTTATATAATGGCACTACGCGTAAACATATTGATTACGGAAATCAGCGTATACCTGATACTCTATCATTCATTAAAAATAATATTAAGACCATCAGCTGGGGGATAGATTCGCTGCCTAATACAGCTCAGTTGTTTGTGCCATTTATAAACAGTGTCTACAATCCGATATATTGCGAACTTGACGTTATAAAAGATGGCAATATCTCTTTCAGCTATAATAATGCGGAAGTTTTTTACAATGGGGCTGACAGTATAGATTTTCGAAATAAACTTAATAAACTTACATTTCTAATGTTATGGTTAGCAGCCCCTTCCATCCGTCAATATTTACCCTGTCCCAGTGATACATTATTACTTAAGTAAGTGCGACAAGGATGAAATATTACGAAACGCATTAATGTTATCTGTTATTCTTCGGCTATAGGTGTCGGTTCAAATTCAGTCGATGATGGAATATGTATAATGGTTTCGCAAGTGTTACTTGCGAAAGGGTTATAGGTTAGAGGTTAAAGGTTAACCTTTAACGGTTATGTGGTTATGAGGTTATAGACTACGGAGGGTCCGAAGAGACAGTCGGGGTATACTGTTTGCAGCTATATTTGCAGGATAGGATGCAAAGTGTTCGAAATAGATTATTTTTTGCAGAATTCGGTGCGGTGTTTAAAATAATTTTATAACTTTGCAGATGTGTTAACCTTCGGGGAATACATAAACACGTTCTAAATCCTATTTCTTATGCAAAAAACCAAAAACCGATCACTACTCGCGATGATGCTGATGACGGCATCACTGACGGCATCGGCTCAGGCTGTGATGCTCAGCGAGGATTTCGAGGGTATGACAGTCCCTCCTGAAGGCTGGAGCGTAATCGACAATGACAATGACGGTCACTGCTGGGAGGCGGTGACGGGGAGTGCGTACATCACTCAGCAGGCCGGGAGCAAGTGTGCGGCGGTGTCGTTCACACGCAATCCGTCGAGCTATTCGTCGTACGGAGCACAGGACAACTGGCTGATCACTCCAGCCATACGAGTGACCAATGGTGCGTACACTCTGTCGCTGATGTATGCCGCTCAGGATATCGACCACACGGAGAATCTTGAGGTGCTTCTGTCGACGACGGGTACGGCTGTGTCGGACTTCACTCAGGTGAGCAAGCGCACTGCCGACAATGGGTATGAGGACAATCCTCAGTGGGAGAGTCTGAATGTGTCGCTTGCGGGCTATGAGGGTCAGAGTGTCTATGTGGCATTCAGGCATCAGGGCTCGGGGAGTTACGGTCTGAGTCTGGACAATGTCCAGGTTCTGAACATGAAGGCTCCGCAGAAGCCGTCGCCGTTCACTCTGACGGCAGGTGCCGAGGGTGCTCTTGAGGCGACTCTTGAGTGGACGAATCCGTCGCGCTGTGCGGACGGGTCGGAGCTGGGGTCGTTCGAGGTGATTATCATCCGCGACGATGAGGAGATTGCGGTGGTGTCGGAAGGTCTTACTGCCGGTGAGGTGTCGTCGTACACTGACACGGGAGTGAGCGCCGGCGAGCATACATACTATATCAAGTTCAGGAATGAGGAGGGGACGACGGCTGCAACGGGCCGTCGCGCATACTTCGGTCCTGATCTTCCGAAGGCGCCGCGGAGCGTTCGCTCGGTGGTTTCGGCCGGTGGTGTGACTATCTCGTGGGACCCTGTTACCGAGGGTGTGAACCGAGGGTACATCAATCCTGATGATATCACATACAATATAATCCGCAGCAGCGGTGACGGCGAAAGTGTGACAGCGGCCACGGGTGTAAAGGGTCTGCAATATACGGACCATCCTGAGGCCAACGTGCTGTGGACATATGCTGTGACTGCGACGAACGCCGCGGGCACATCGGACCAGGACTATACGTCGTCGTCGATACTGTTCGACAGCGAGTGCTTCGATGTGACTGTGTACGAGAATGGTTCGCAGGACAATTATGCTCCGAAGGTGCCAATCGAGACGAGCTCCAAGAACAGTATGTCGCAGACTCTGTACTTCCCCTCGGATCTTCAGTGGGCCCAGGGAGAAATCACGGACCTTGTGTACAAGTCGTTCAAGGGTACGGGCACAATCAATCCTGATGTGACGGTGTACATCACTCCGACGGAAGTGACTGACCTTTCGGGTAAGTGGATTCCGATGGATGGTGCGGTGAAGGTGTTCGAGGGTAGTCTGAGCATCGGATCGGGCACGAATGATGTGCAGGTTCATCTTGACAATCCGTACGTGTACGAAGGCGGTAACTTCGTGGTGACGTTCGTGAGCTCGATGATAGCAACGGGCAGTTACTCGGACCGCTTCTGGACATCGCCGACAGATGTTGAGCGTGTGGTGTCGGGTACGAGCTATTCGTCGGCTGTAGATCCGAATTCGCCTCCTTACGGCTCGGCATCGAAGTATGTGCCTATGACGCGTATGGTGATGAAGGCGAGCAACCTCGGCGGTGTGACGGGTCTTGTGTCGGGCATTGGCGGCGAGGTCATCGCAGGTGCCCGGGTGTCGGTGGCAGGTCTTGAGAATCTGACTCAGGAGACTGATGCCGACGGCCGGTTCAGCATGCCGTTCGTGCCGACGGGCGAGCAGACGTTCGCCGTGACGGCTACGGGATACATGGATGAGACCAAGGCGGTGACTGTGACTGCCGGTGTGACTACCGAGGCGACGTTCGAGCTGACGGGTCTGAAGAAGGTGAGTCTGTCGGGTTCGGTACTGACGGATGACACTCGCTCGGCCGCAACGGGGGCTACTATCCGCCTTAGCGGCTATGACTCCCGGACTGCTACGGCAGACGCTTCGGGCGCATGGAGCATCGAGGGCATCTATGCGGACAAGTCATACTCTGTAGAAATCATATATCCGCTTTACGACGCCTACCGGACTGAGCTGACTCCGTCGGAGGATGTGAATTTCGGCGACATCACACTGACCCGCAGCGTGATAGCTCCGTGGGGCGTGACTGTAGAGACCACTACTGACGGCTCTGCTGCGAATGTGGGCTGGAACGCTCCGATGTCGCGTACGGGCGAACCGGGTGTTCACTCGATAGGCAATGCGTTCACACACGACAGCCAGGGCGGCGACTTCTCCAATGCCGACTACTGCATCGGTCATTTCTACAGTGCGGACACTATCGCGGCGAAGAATCTGACGGGTCTGTCAATCAGCTCGGTATCGGCGTTCATCAAGGCTACGACGGGACGCTACTTCGCTTCGGTGTGGGAAGGTACGCGTGACAATCACACTCTGCTTGCCGAGGCTGAGATAGCACTGTCGGAGATCTCTCCGGAGGGCTGCTGGGTGAAGGGTGAATTCGCCGAGGCGGTCGAGGTGCGCGAGGGCAAGCAGTACATTACGGGCATCCGCGTGGAAGGAGCCGAGGACAACAAGGTGTTCGGTCTGGCGCCCTACTCCACCAACTACAAGCGCGACTTCAACAATCTGAAGTGGTCGGATGATCCGGAGGCATACTGCAGCAACGCCTATGACGCGTGGAACATCACGGCAGACTTCGTGATACCGGGCGCATCGGGTGCCGTGGCAGACAATCCTGAGGTACCGGCGTGCGAGTACAATGTATGGCGCCGTACGGTGAGCGATTCGGGCAAGGGCGACTGGGAGAAGCTGACCGCGCAGCCGACCGGCGAGACTACGCTTGCCGACGGTACGTGGGCGACGATTTCGTCGGGCACTTACGAATATGCGGTGAGCGCCATATACCACACGGGTGAATCGGCATTTGCAGTGTCGGAACCCCGGACTCGCAGCAACGACTATGACGCAGCTGCGACGAGATTCGTATCGCCTGTGAAGAGTATCGACAAGGTGAATGAAATCAGTGTCGAGGTCGAGGTGGTGAACCTTGGCGAAAAGACGATAGAGAATGTGCCCGTAGAGGTGACTCTGAGCGACGGCACGGTGCTTGAGGGCCGGTCGGAAGGAGCTCTGAACCACGGTGAGAGCACAACGGTGAGTGTGGGTACGGCCACTATCTCCGAGGGCGTGTACACTCTGACGGCCAAGGTGCTTCTTGAGGGAGACGAGGTGGCGTCGAACGATGAAATCACGCTGACTTATCCGAATCTGAGCAATATCAAGCTGACGGGCTACCGCTGGAACGCTTACGGCAATGCGGGTCTGATGACAATAGACTCGAATGCACCGGAGCATGCTACGTTCCTCAAGGAGATGATACCCGGCGATGCGCTCATCACGGCAGGCGAATACTTCGACGGCAATATCTACGGGTACACTGCGACGTGGTTCGGGCGGACGGAGAAGTTCGTGAAACTTGATGCGGCGACTCTGACGGTGCTCGACATGAAAGACTGCAATGACGTGTATGCCATGGATATGGCTTACGACTACTCGACAGACAAGATGTATGTGCTCGGAGCGGAAGGCGAGCAGCAGTACATAGCTACTGTGGACCTCGAGACTGCCGAACCGACTATTGTGGCAGCGCTGAGCGTTCAGCTGCATGCGCTGGCGTGCACGACGAAGGGTCAGCTGTACGGCATCACGTCGGACGGTGACCTGGTGAGCGTTGACAAGGCTACGGGCGCGTGCGACGCTGTAGGCTCTACGGGTGTGGCCGCTCCCCAGTATCTGCAGTCGATGGCTTACGACCATGACAGCGACCGTCTTTTCTGGGCTGCTGAAAGCCGCACTTACGGAGGTCTTCTGCATGAGGTGGACATGACTACGGGTGCCGCATCGGCTCTTGGCAATGTGCTCTATATGGGAACCGAGCCTTGCGAGATAGTGGCTCTTCATGCTCCGTGCGAGAATAAGTCGGGAGTCGGTGCTGTGACCGGCGACGGCAGCGCTGTAAGCATCACTGCTACGGGCGACTGCATCACGGTGATATGCGCCGATGGCGTGGATGTGAGTGTCTGCGATGTCGACGGCCGAGTAATCGCGACGGGTCAGGGCACGACTACTTTCCGCAATGTCGGCCAGGGCATAGTGATAGTGAAGGCCGGTGAAACGGTGAAGAAGGTGGCTGTGATGTAAGCAGCTCCGGACTCAATCAATAATCAACGGAAGGCTGAGTGCTCTCGGCCTTCCGTTTTTTTTTTGCAGTGAGTGTTTTTTTACAGTGAGTGGGGCGAAAAAAAACGCCGCCGAGAGTGGCGACGTTTTCTTTTGTCTTATGTGATATTCGCGCGCTATGCGAGGCAGAGTATGAGGGCCTGTGCAGCGACTACGCGGAGGAACATGGTGAGGGGGTATACGGTGGAGTATGCTACGGCAGGAGCGTCGTTGCCGGCGGTTGCGTTGGCGAAAGCCAGTGCGGGGGGGTCGGTGTTTCCGCCGGACATGAGTCCCATGATGGAGAGGAAGTTGATTTTTTCTTTGCCGCGAGCTATGCATCCTGTGATGATGAGAGGTACAACAGTGATGACGAATCCCCAGATGACCCACCACATGCCTTCGGGCGAGAATACGGAGCTTGCGAAGTCCTTCCCTGCGGCGATGCCGACGGATGCGAGGAAGAGGCATATGCCGAGTTCGCGGAGGAGTAGTGATGCAGAGCTTGAAGTATAGGTGACGAGTTTGGCTTTGTATCCGAAGCGGCTGAGAAGGATGGCGACAACGAGGGGACCTCCGGCGAGGCCGAGTTTCATGCCGAATCCGAGGTTGACAGAACCGAGGATGATACCGAGGATGATGCCAACGAATATGGTGATGAGGTTGGGCTGGTTGAGTCGCTTCATCGAGTTGCCGAGGCGTGCGGCAAGGCGGTCGATGTCTTCGAGGTTTCCGACTACGGTGATTCGGTCGCCCATCTGCAGACGGAGACCGGGAGTCGCGAGGAGGTCAACGCCGGCACGGTTGACGCGGGTGGCGTTGAGTTTATAACCGTTGTGGAGACGGAGCGATCCGAGAGCGATGCCGTTGTACTCGCTCTTTGTGATGACGATTCGGCGCGAGAATACGGGGGTAGGCGCAGCTTCCCAGTCCATGTCGACTTCGGAGCCGATGACTGCTTTGAAGCGGTCGGCGTCCTGAGCGGAGCAAACGATGAGGAGGAGGTCGCCGATGTGGATTTCGGTCGAGGACTTAGGAATCGTAATGGCACCGTCGGCGCCCATGAGTCGAGAGATTACGAAGTTGGTGTTGACGACGTCGTGGAGTTTGAGGAGGGTCATTCCGTCGACGAGTTTGTTCTCGACTTTGATGGTGAAAATGAACGGTTTGAGGCTTGAGTCGTCCTGTTCTTCCTCAATTTTCTGAATTTCGTCCTGAGTGTTGACTCTGAATATCCACTTGATG
>CAMWZB010000027.1 GCA_947178655.1 uncultured Porphyromonadaceae bacterium | reverse complement strand
GTCTCATATTATATACATACCACATCTGTAAGTAAGGCAAATGATATAAATGATATAAAACTTTCAGGTTCAAGTTGGAATGTAACGGGTTTAACGGGTAGTAATCATTATGATTGTTCGATCTACTACATCAACAATGGCCTTAATCTCGAAGTAGCCAAGCATCTTGCCTCAGCCCGTAAAGATGAGTCGACCGGCTGTGCGGGTATTATCATGATACCGTTTGCCGGCCGGGCATTCGATAACAATCTCAATCAGGTCTACGGCGATGTTCTGCTTCAGACCGTTATAGACTGCAACTATAAATTCATCATCGATCTCAAGGAACAATGAGGTATTCAAAGATATTACTGACTGTGGCGGCTGTGACAGCTGCTTCTTCGGCAGTCGCTCAGAACGAGCCCGACTCGACCTTCACTATGGTTGAGACATACGAAGTATCGGCAAACCCACACCAGGTGCTGTCGAACCCATTCAGAAATAACTGGTATGCGACTGTCGACGGCGGTATAAACGCCTTCTATGGCGACAAGCACACCGGCGGTTTCAGCAACAGACTCACACCTCAGTTCAACATCGGTGTGGGTAAGTGGATCCTCCCCGGCTTCGGTGTTGAAGTAAACTATACCGGCTTCCGCTCCAAGAGCCACAAGAGTGTGGACACAGGTTTATTTACACGCGAGAGTCCCGAACTCTACGATAAGAACGGCAACCGCTACTGGCTCGAAGACATCAAGTGGTGGGATATTTCGGTAAGTGCCAAATTCAACGTAACGCGCCTCATCTACGGCTACGAGAACGATAATTCTCCACGCCTCATGAATCAGTTCATTGTCAGTGCGGGCCTCGGTATCACTCACCACCCCGGACTCTCCTATGGCTCGGCCAACGAACTCAGCGCGCACGTCGAGTTTCAGTACAGTCACTTCTTCACTCCCGCCAAGGCGTGGTCGCTCGACTTTAAGCTGCGCGGACTTCTCTATGATACCAACTATGACGGCTACAGCGACAATACTCATGCCGCAGAAGGCAAGGAGAATCTTATTGATATGAACGTGTCGTTTAACGTCGGCGTCACATACTACTTCAAGCGTCGCGGCTGGGACCGTGCTTCGCAGCGCACCACTATCTACAATCAGTATAATCAGGCTAAGATAATGGAGCTGAACGAGGAAATCAACCGTCTGCGCAATATGCCAGTCAAGGAAGAGACTCAGAATATAAATATTGCCAAGATTCTCAAAGAAGTAGTCACCTTCCCCTATCTCGTCAACTTCGTTATCGACAAGGTAGACGTTGTAAACCGCGAACTTGTCAATCTCAAGGTTGTGGCCGAGATGATGAAGGCTACTCCCGACATCCGCTATCTCGTTACTGGCTATGCCGATAAGCACACCGGTAGCGTTAAGCGCAACGAGTGGCTTGCAAAGCACCGCTCGGAGAATGTCTACAAGGTACTCACCGAGCAGTTTGGCGTGCCCGCATCTCAGCTGATACTCGATGACAAGGGTGGTGTGGAGAATATGTATTACGATGATCCGCAGCTCAGCCGCTCGGCTATCATCACTATTTATGAAGAAAAATAACCAATCACGAAAATGAAATTCAGAAATATATTAAATAAGGCAGTCATGGGGCTTGCAGGCGTGGCTGCCGCCTCCGGTCTGCTGTTGTTGTCGTCATGTCAGGACGACGAATTCCTGTCGGTTTCTAACCTGTCGGGGTCGTATAGCAGAGCGATTGATGATCCTGACTTTCTCAATAATGCCGGTCTTATCCCTCAGGAGGACGGCACGTGGAAAGCAACCCGTCGAGTCCCTCTCGTAGGATCATGTCGTATAGTCGACCAGCTCATGCACTCGCTTGTTTCTGTAGGCTCTGTCGAAGACGACTTTCTCAAAATCACCGATACAGACCTTACAAACTCTGCTAACGTTCGTGGCGAGGTTATCGGTGCCGAAGTCACCTACAACAGTGTTATCGCAGTACGCGACCTTAACTATACTTATTCAGGAGGTCAGAAAGCCGGTTTCGTAATTAAGATCAACGACTCGGGTGTGCTTAACCTCAATCTTCTTAAGCAGATGGTACTCGTCACCTCCTATCTCGGCGAAGAGCAGGAGCGTAAGACAGTCACCACTTCCAGCAGTTTGCTCGGTCTCGGTCTGGGCAACGTAACAGTCGGAAATGAAAATTCGCTCACTACTCTTGAGGCCGAATTTTCAAAGAAGTTCGATGAAATCCGTCTCGATAACGGCGGTGTAAACGCCGATGCACTTAAGGGTAGCCTTGAAGTGTACTATGCTTTCGTAGGCGAGACTGCTATCGAACCCGTCATCAAGTCTACGTTCCCCAATTGCAGCACCAATACTACCGACCCTGCAAGCGAGAAAAAACTTATCGACGACAACCTCAACAACGGTCCCGGCTATGGCCTGGTAGCTGCCGGACGCTGGAGAGTAGACTTCGGTGAAACAGTTGAGCCCGGCAGTGAAGTCGGATTCTATGTCACCGACGGTTCGCTGCTTGAACTTGGTGCCGGTGCTACTTATGTCCTCCGAACATTCGATAAAGACGGCAATGAAATGGATGAAATGTCGTCCACCGATATTGTCGGACTTGG
The DNA here is from genome assembly GCA_947178655.1 of uncultured Porphyromonadaceae bacterium. The sequence continues at coordinate 6,883 of CAMWZB010000027.1, read as the reverse complement.
TCTTGCCAACGGCAGCGACCTGTTCTACAGCATGACCGTGACCAAACCATGTAGCGGTGTAGAATTCGAGCTTGCCGGCTTGAAGGTAACGCTCGGTGGTGGCACTGTACACTATGCTTATGTCCGCAAGCCCGTTGAGCCTGATGCAACAGCATATTTCGCACTTGCCAACGCTACCGTCTATGTTCCCAACTATCGTCTGCCTTCAGTTGATAAGGGTAAGGTTACTTACTCAGTAGTCAGCTACCCCGACAAATCGAATCCCCAAATATCGACGAATCCCGACGGGAGCCATGCACTGGTAGGTATGTATATCCCCGGTAACTATGTAGTGAGAGGCGTATGGGAAGATGAGACCGGCGAATCCCACGTAGAATATTCCACTATTACACGCCGTGTAAGATCTACAAAGTCGTGCAATGAGCCCGTTGTCAATGGCGACGTATTCTCCGAACTTGAGGCATATTTCCCCGGAGATAATGGTGCAGCCCTTTGGATTCCGGGATCTACCGTTGAAGGTAATTTGAATAATGTGGTTAATGACAATCTAACAGATGCCCTTACATTTAAAAGCCTTCTTGAAGTAGGTCTAATAAAAGTACAAGGTCTTATAGGTGTTCGAAAAGCCGACAACTCTGCAATATATAATACGGGCAGCAGTGAAGCCCGTGTAGGTTTTGTGGTGAATAAAGAAAATGGTGTGCTTGGTGCCGATGTCCTCAATTTCTATAATATACGAGTTATTGGTGAAGGTGGTAAGGAAATTGTGAATGGTGTTTCCGGCGGTGTCAATGTCAGTCTTATCAAAGGCTTGGATACACCTCGAGTTCGTCTGTCAGTCAATGTTCCCGCCGGGACGGCTATCTATGCGATAGAACTCTATAACACCGGACTGCTTGAGGCGCAGGTGAATACGGATATCGACGTATACTACGCTTTCCTCGACCGTGATGCTGATAGCAACTGTCCCGATCCGGGTCAGGAGTGTCTCGAGCTCCTCAATGCGGGCAACTATCGTGCGACTGCCTCAGTGGAGGGTTTCGCCGTGGTCGGTGCCGGTGTCACTATCTCAAATCTTGGCAATATGCTCGACGGCCGTCTTGATTCGTATGCTACTGTTGCCGTGCCTGCTGCTGTCGGTCAGGATTTAACCATCGCCACAAAATTCGATCCTATAAAGGCCGGAACTCCGGTTGGATTCATTCTCTACAATCAGGTTAACCTGGCTGAAGTAATTGATGTTCTGACATTACGAGTGCACTATGCCGACGAATCTTACGAGGACATAAGTGCAGGTGGTGCCGCTAATGTAACTCTCGGAGTGGATGAGTATGATTATATTCAGGCCATTCCTTCTAAAAGTAATGTCGATATCGTAGGCCTTGATCTGATACTTGGTAAAGGTGTTAGTATACAGGGCTTTAATATCTGCGGTCTATTCAGCCGTTCGGATGCTAATGCCGACGGTGTGCCCGACTGCCTCGAAGACGAGGATTTCTCCGAGGAATACACTCCCACACTTAAGATTACGACTGAGGATATATGCGCAAGCGACCTCCTTGAAATTTTTGTAGAGGGTGCAGACGACGGTAAATACATTCTCGAAGTGACAGATAACGAAAACATACGCACCTTCGAAGTGACAATGAACGATGCGGGCATTCTTGTTCCCGCTAAAAATGCAGAAAGTAGTTTCCTTGACTTTTTCAGCAACAGCGAAAATGCAGGCGAGTATGACCTCCGCCTCATTGTAAAGGACGGAGCCAGTGAAATCGCCAGTACCTCTGTCACTCTCAAACTCCATCCTGAAAAGACAATCTGGACTGGCAATAAAAACAATTCGGACTGGAAGGACTGGGACAACTGGACCAATGGTGAACCCTGGGAATGTACAGATGTCATCATCCCGGCAGGTAAATCAGTATATCCCGATCTCAAGGACAATGGCGACGTCTATCGCTGCCAGTCGATTCACTTCGAGGCAGGGGCGGTTCTCGCAGGTCAGCAGTTCCTCAAATACACAGGTCGTGTATTTGCCGATGTCACACTCGAAGCGGGCGACTATCACTTGATGTCATCGCCCCTCAAGGCTACTGTCACAGGCGATATGTTTGTCAATACCTCGTGGACTCTCGGCATCAATAATTTCGACAAATATTTCGAATCACTTACTGCCGATAATTATGCCGAGAAGCGCGTATCACCCACTGTCTATCAACGATTCTGGGATGAGCGTATTCCCACTATCGTAACTATGTCGCGCGGTTTGACTGATGATCCCGAATTCAAGAATTGGACCCGTACGTTCAATGCCGTTACCGAAGCTTACACACCCTATCAGGGTTTTGCAGTGCGTGTGGGTAAGGCAGGAGATAATGGTGCTTATACCTTAAACTTCCCCAAGAGTCACAGTAAGTACACCTACTTTGATGCTGAGGGTCAGCCTCTCATGGCTACAGGTTCTATAAATCGCTCTACTCAGACCGGCCGCCTTTGGACCGACAATTTCAATGGTAAAGCCGTGCAGTATGTCGACCTGCTCCGCGAAACTCCCGGTAAGGAATTCCTCTTCGGTAACCCCTTCCTCTCATACATTGATGTGGCCAAGTTCAAGAAGAACAATCCCGGAGTCAGCGTATGGAAGTACTCAGACGGTGCCTACAGCGAGATGTCAAAGGGCACCATAGCTCCTTTCAGCGCCGTATTCCTCGTGGTCGACGAAGATATCACCGACCTGGAAGTCACTCTTGATGCAAATGACCTCACCAACACCCCTTCGGTTGAATAATAAAGACGTCTTCGACACCCTCGGCACTACCTGTGCCGAGGGGTCGGAGATAAGTTTTGTGCCATCGGGTATGAGCATGTATCCTTTCATTGTCGGGGGACGCGACACCGTAGTATTGTCGGCGCCCCGCGATATATCGAAAGGCGATATCGTTGCAGCACGTATTCCCCCTCGCGGAGAGTGCGTGCTGCATCGTGTTTATAAAGTGTGTGGCCGGGAGCTCATGCTTATGGGAGATGCCAATCTTGTGACTGTGGAGAAATGTACTCTCGGCGATGTCGTGGCAAAGGCCGTGGCGATAGTCCGCAACGGGCGTAGAGTTTCTCTGTCGGCACGCCGCGAAAGACTCGCAGCAGCTGTATGGATTGCAATGCGCCCTCTGCGTAAGCCCGTTCTATATGTGGTAAGGTTATGGAATCGGTAAAAGTATGTCTCCGTTGGCTCGCTGAAATAGCTCGTCCGGTACGTGGAGCAATAGTTCTCGAAAGCTCGCTGGGTATAATCCGGGCCGGTGTTGCCATTGCTCTGGTATGGGTGTCGAAGTACCTTGTCGACGTTGCTACCGGGCAAGCCGAAGGCTCCATGACTTTGTGGGTGGTGCTCATGGTTGCATGCCCGCTCATGCAGCTTGCGCTCGGTTCATGCACCATGCTGATAGAGAACCGCAATGAGGTGAGGCTGCGCAATAGTCTGCGAGTTAAACTTTTCAACCATGCGCTTAACACGCGTATGGCAGGATGTCATGAAGATATTCACAGCGGAGATTTTACGTCACGAATTAACGATGATGTGTCTACTGTGAGCGGTATGGTGTGTCGCGATATTCCATATACCGTCATCACGCTGGTGCAGCTCGCAGGAGCGTTCACCTATCTGATGTATCTCGACATCCGTTTGGGTGCTCTACTTATTATTGTCATGCCTTTGGTCCTGCTTGTGAGCCGATACTATGTGCGCCGTTTGCGCCCTGTCAATACCGCACTCCGTGAGGCTGACAGCCGTTCGCAGGAGTATCTGCAAGAGCATCTGCGTCATCGCCATATAATAAAGGCTATGCAGAGCATCGGGTATGTGACTGACGGATTCGGCACACTCTCAGCCACTGTTCAGACTCTCACGATGAAACGCACACGCAGATCACTGTCGGCAGGACTCCCCGTTCAGTTCGGTTTTGCTTTGGGTTACGCTTTGGTCTTCGTATGGAGTGTCTACGGATTGAGGAGCGGGGTTGTCACGTATGGCGTAATGACGGCTTTTCTGCAACTCGTATCCATGGTGCAACGGCCTACGGTCGAACTCAGCCGGCAGATTCCCGCTTTTGTCAGAACGATGACAGCTGTTGAACGCATACTCGATCTTCTTGGAATGGAAACCGAGCCTCACCCTCACCCCGTCCATCTGAAATCGCCCGTCGGAGTGAGGATGTGCGGAGTGGACTTTGCATATCCCGGCGCCGACCGCCGTGCGATAAGCAGGTTTACCCATACATTTGAACCTAATTCCGTAGTGGCGATACTCGGTCCGACAGGGGCGGGCAAGACCACATTGTTTCGCCTCATTCTCGGACTCATCGACCCGCAGCAAGGATTGGTAGAGCTGTTTGATGCCACCACCTCAGCCAAGGCATCCCCCAACACGCGGTGCAACATTGCCTATGTACCCCAGGGTAATACCCTGATGAGTGGCACAGTCAGATCTAACCTTCTCTTAGGCAATCCCGATGCTACCGATGAAGATATGCACCGCGCTCTCACAGATGCCTGCGCGGCGTTCGTCTATGATTTACCGCAAGGAATAGATACTCCCTGCGGTGAGGGCGGACATGGTTTCAGTGAGGGGCAGGCGCAACGTATCGCCATCGCTCGCGCATTGATGAGCCGACGCGGACTCGTCCTGCTCGACGAACCCACTTCGGCACTTGATGCCGATACCGGTCACAACTTGCTCAACAACCTGCAGAACTACTCATCGTGCTGCACAATCATAATTATAACTCACAGCGATATGGTGGCACAGAACTGCCGCAGTGTCGTGAATATTTCTACGATATGAATATAAAAAGATTAATTATCATCCTCCTGTTTGTCATCACGACCGCCACGGCTGTCTATGCCGAGCGGCTCCCCGACATTGAGTTTGAAAAGACTACGATAGATCTCGGTACATTCAGCAGCAATAAACCTAAGCAAAGGGCGGTGTTCAAGTTCACGAACACCGGACGTCGCCCGCTGTTCATTTTAAACGTGCGTACAGGATGCGGCTGTACCGACGCTGAGTACCCGCGACAAGCCATTCTGCCGGGTAAAACCGGTGAGATAGTTGTGAACTATGACGGCTCAAATCGCCTGTCGGGAGCGTTTAGCAAACAGGTTCTTGTAAGGACAAACGCTCCAAAAGAATCAGTACGTCTGGTTATAAAAGGCAATATGGAGATGCCTGAAAAATAACCAGTCGGCATATCAGGCTATTTCAAAATATTACTGTCGTCCGATATCGTAGAGAACGATTTGTATGATTTACCGTCAATGCCGTCATTGTATATGCTCAGTTCGACTGGAAGAGTCGAACTCAAAGATTCCTCAATTCTTTTACACTAACAATATCTGATTATTTTGATATGTCAAAATATGAAGAGGCTTTGAATCTATATAAGACTACAGACCTATCTGTTGTAGAAATATGTAAACAGACGAATACTCCTGTGACAGCGTTCAGAGCTTATCTGAGACGCTGTCATCGTGATTTGTTATTGGCGCGATACGGAGTTATTGTTTCGCCTGAAGAAGCAGCTGAAATTCGCCTGCGGAAAAGTCGGGGACAAACCCCTCAATCTCGCGCGAAGTACAAAGATGCTATTGCTGCTTGTGATGATATAAAATACATTGAATTAAATATATCGCAGATTGCACATATTTTCAAATTGAACCCAACGTCACTCAATAATCAATTGCGAAATCATTTTCCGGAAATACTTGAGCGCAGGGAAAAAGAACGACATAGATTAGGAGTAAATGACAGGGTACACCGAGGTGTTAAAGAGTGGTGTAAGAAACAGTATGAAGATGCTGTTAAGCATCTTCGACAAACAGATGATACAATTCCTGAAACAGCAGAGAAATTCAATCTTTCTTATGCAGGACTCCGAGAGCATCTGTTGTATTACCATAAGGATCTGATAAATCATCGTTCTAAAAAACGTGGTAAAGCTGCTGGTAAGAAGGTCAAAGGTGCTATTACCGGAAACGGACAAAAGCATCTTCCCAAAATTGAGCAGGTTGTTAAATATGAGGAAGCAATCCGATTGTATCGAACAACTACCATGACATTGAAAGAAATAGCAGAAGCTACAGGAACGACTCACAACGGACTTAGAAACTATCTCCGAATCTGGAACAAAGATTTGATAATAGAGCGGCGTTGTGGTGTATATCCTGAAGGTACAGAACCTGATCTTACAGAAACTAAACGATATCTGAAATCCACAGCCTTTAAATACAAAGAGGCCATCAGGCTCCTAAAAGAGACTGGACGTCCGACGGCTGAAATAGCTCGGGAACTTGCATTACACCCTGACATTTTCAGGGATTATCTGCATGAACATGAACCCGAATTGGCTGCATCACTTGGTATGAAAAGACTTGATAACGGTCGTCTTGTTTTAGCGCGAAGTGCTGAGAAATATAGTGAGGCAATCACTATTTATGCATCTACATCCGAAACTCTTAAATCAATTGCTAAACGCCTCGGCATACAGTATAATAGTCTAAATGGTTTTATTATTCGGAACTACCCTGAAGCGACCGTAAAACACAATCAAATCGTAGAAGAAGTATCAATACGGAAGCAAAAAGAGGCAAAATTAGACGAGATAAACAAAGCAAAACAACAAAAGGAAAATGAGCGGAATAAGATAATAGCAGCATTACAAAAGACAAATAATAATCGTCGTAAGGCCGCCAAACTATTAGGAATCTGTAAATCAACATTATATAATAAGCTTCACGAATATAATATATGTCTCTTATACATATCTGACTCTTACGACGACTTAATAGGTTTAGAACTAGGTGGTCGCCGTTACATTAAAAAAAAAAG
>CAMWZB010000026.1 GCA_947178655.1 uncultured Porphyromonadaceae bacterium | reverse complement strand
CGCATCCGCAGGATTATGTTGCCCGAAGGCATAAAGCGTATCGGCACGGCGGCTTTTGCGTGTCTGCATCTGCAGCAGGTCAACATACCGTCCTCAGTCCGCGAAATCGGAGCGTCGGCATTCGCGTACGACAATTCGCTTGATTGCCCGATTGTCATACCGGAGGGTGTGGAGGAAATAAAAAGCTATACATTCCATTATTGCCATCGTCTCCGCACAGCTCCCGTCCTTCCACAATCTTTAAAGAAAATCGGAGCGGCTGCTTTCTCATATACCGATTTCGACGGAATGGTCTTTCCCTCAGGACTTGTCAGCATCGGTGAAGTCGCGTTTCTGCGAAACGGCCTTTCGGAAATACGGTTGCCGGAATCCTGTACAGAGATTGGCAGCAGTGCCTTTGAGAACAGCTATAAAGTCAAGGAGATAATACTTCCTGAGAGTTTGGATGAAATACCATGGAGTGCTTTCTATATGTGCGATAATCTTGAATATATTTCGATACCAGGCAATATAAAGACCATCGGCGAAGCGGCCTTCGAATGTTGCTTCAAACTTAAAAGAGTGGATTTTAGCGAAGGTATCACAGAGATTGGAAAAGATGCTTTCTCTCTTGGTGCCATCGATTCCTTATGTATTCCGGCTAACGTTCTGTATATCGGAGACGGCTGCTTCACTAACAACGACGGACTGAAGGCGGTATGCAGCAAGGCTGAGAATCCGCCCATGATTGACTCCGGAAGTGTTGCATTCGACGCTGTCGGCGCTACTCTCTACGTTCCCGTAGGCTCAAAGGAAAAGTACATCGGTCAATCAGGCTGGAATGTATTTGCCAAAGTACAGGAGCAGAATTTCGAATCCTCAGGTGTTGACGGCGTGACTGCCGGCAGCGCGGCAGACTCCGACGCCGCGGTCTACGACCTGACGGGCCGGCGCGTGGACACTCCGCAGTCGGGACGCATCTACATAGTCAAGGGGCGGAAAGTCCTGTTCTGAGCAATCTGATTGACATACACTCCCCCCGGAGCCTCTTTCGCTGATGCGGTTGGAAATGAAGAAGACCATTGAAAGACGGCGCCGGGGGGATTCCTATGTATTAGTGTATTAGTTTTCCCTCACGGGCGTCCTCCTCACGGCCCTCTCGGCCAGCATGCGGTGGCCTATGCGGCAATAGAGGCACTTGCGCGGCTCGCAGTAGCCTCGGCGGAGCTGTATCATGGCCTGCGACGTGAAGGCGTCGGGGCAGTCTATGCCGGCGTCGGTGAAGGTGCGCACCAGCAGATTGTCCTCGGCAGGCAGACTCATGAGCAGCTCTATGGCACGGTCGCACAGCTCGGGGCGTCCGCCGGTGTTGCCATAGGCATACATGACCGGTACCACTACATTGATTATGAGCGATGTCACCGACGCCTTGCTGAGTGCCCGGTAGCCGGGAGCGGTATCGGAAGTGAAATTGTAGCGCCGTCCCCAGTAGCCGCACAGAGTCACGTCGAATAGTTGGCGCGCTTCGGCCTCGGTGGTGACGTGCAGCATATCGACTCCGGGCCTGAATCCCTCACAGACTATCTCGGCAAGTGCCGCCAGACGTCGGTGGGGGAAGTTCTGAGGGCGCATACGGCCCATGCGCCAGTTGAGCGCCTGCGGACGGCTCCAGCCATATTTACGGGCCACGAATGCGTACTCCTCGGCCATCTGACGGACGTAGGGATGCTTTGCGACCTCGTCAGGAAGATTATCAAGGAAGCCGGCCTGACCGAAGAGAGCGCCCTCGAGCGTCACAAGCGAGTCGCGGTGGCGCATCAGGCGGTGCAGCGGCGTGGCCAGCGCCAGCCGCTCGAAGGGGTCGCTGTTGGTGCCGAAGCCCAGCGCACGGGCCAATACAACGTAGACCGTCTCGCGCCAGTCGCCGCTGAGCCTGCGGAGCAGCTCCGTCACGCGCTCCGCCTTGGCCATGACGCGCTCGAATCCGAGCGATGTGAGCCAGTCAGACACGTATACGCCCGGCAGCCTGTCGAGAAATGCGGCACATCCGAGGTCGGAGCCGCGGCCGTCGGTCATGCTGCTGTATATCCGTGCGAAATCGCGCACGCACGGCATGCACACCTGCGGAATCTCACGACCGTCGCTGCGCGCTATGCGGGCGTCGTCACAGCCGACGATGTGCAGAATGACCGAATCATACGCCGGGTCTTTGTCGTGGCCGTGACGGTGCCAGTCAGAGGCTCTGACGTGTATTTCTATATTGCCGGCCCAGGTGTCGGCTCCGATCCGAATCTTGGCGTTGAAGAAATCAGGCCCTGAGTCGGTGTTGAGAAGTCCGGGATCAAGCACATCGATGCGACGGCCGTCGACAGCGGTCATGTCGTCGGGCAGCCACAGACGATGCTGCCACACGTATTGCATCAGTTTCTCCATCGGAGGAGGCCTGCGGGCCGGCTATGGTCAGAGATTTCGCAGCTCCATCATGCGGGCAAGGTACTTGCCGATGATATCGAACTCGAGGTTCACCTTCGAGCCTACCCGGATGTCACGGAAGTTGGTGTGCTCGAATGTATAGGGAATGATGGCCACACGGAAGCTCTCAGGCTCGCTGTCGCACACGGTCAGGCTGACGCCATTGACCGTTACAGAACCTTTCTCGACGGTCATGTAGCCCTTGGCTACCATTTCGGGAATGGTCTTGTAGCGGAATGTGAAGTATGTGCTTCCGTCGGCCTCTTCGATGGCAGTGCACTCGGCAGTGGTGTCGACGTGGCCCTGCACGATGTGGCCGTCCAGACGGCCGTTCATCTGCATGGAGCGCTCGAGATTCACCAGGTCGCCGGGCTTGAGCAGGCCCAGATTCGAGCGGTCGAGAGTCTCGCGGATAGCCGTCACCACGTAGGTGCGGTCAGGCCGCAGCTCTACCACAGTCAGGCACACACCGTTGTGCGCTACCGACTGATCGATTTTCAGCTCGTCGGCGAACGAGCACGATACTATAAGATTGATGTTCGAGTCCTTCTTCTCTACGCCGGCCACACGTCCGGCTTCTTCAACAATTCCTGAGAACATATGCTATTTCTGAATTTTGATTTTCAATAATCGTGATGTATCGAACGATGCGGGGAAGAGTACAGCGCCCGTGGCGTCGTCATACTTGAAGGGCACCGACTTGCGCCCTATCAGCACCTTGCGCGGCGCCGACGTCTGCCCATAGACGACGAAGTTGAAGTTGATCACGCCCGGCGCACCGGCATAGGCACCTTCGGCACGTACGGATATCAAGACTTCATCGTCAGCGGAGCTTCCGTCGAAAGTCACCAGACGGTACTGACCATCATCGATGCTTCGCGGCGACAGACGGTCGTCGTCGTACATCGTGTTCTGCGATGAGCCGTCGGGTTTGGGATAGAAGCTCACGGTGAATGCGTCGGCACGGTAATCGCCCGTATTCTCCATAGCATAGTCGGCCATGGGGATGAACGAGCCCTGGCGCACGAAAAGCGGAATTACATCCAGCGGCGCAGGATAGGCCGTCGCCCGTGAGCCGCCTTTATACACGGTGCGTGGATGGTTGTAGTCCACCCAGTCAGAACCGGCCGGGAAGGTGATATTGCGGCTTTCGGCCGCGGTCATCACCGGAGCCACCATCACTTCGTGACCCCACATATACTGGTCAGAGATACGGTCGTAGGCACCGTGCGCGTTGGTGTCGAAATCGAGCGGACGCACCAGCGGATAGCCGAAGACGGCATTTTCATATGCTAGAGTGTAGTTGTAGGGCAGCCAGCGGTAGCGTTCGCGCACCAGCGTCTTGAGAATCTCTTCCTGTCCGGGATAATTGTACGGCTCGGCGAACTTTGTGCCATGTGTGCGGAATACGGGCGAGAACAGCCCGGTCTCCACCCAGCGCACATACAGGTCGGGCTGATACTCCTTGCCCTCATCTACGGCGAAACCACCGAGGTCGCTGCTCATGTAGCCCAGACCGCTGAGGCCTGAGTTGAGCATTATCCGCACCTGAGGCTCAAGCCCTCCCCAGGAGCGCGACACGTCGGTCGACCAGGGGAATACGCTGTGGCGCTGCAGACCTGTGGTGCCTCCACGCATCAGTGTCATCAGTCGACGGTCGGGATACTGCTCGGCGAAGAGGCTGCTGATGATTTCGCTCCAGTCATTGCCGTACTTGTTGTGATACTCGCGCGTCGACAGGCCATTGTCGTGTACCGAGCCGAGAGGATGCACCTCCGGCTCGCCCAGGTCACCCCACCAACCGGCGACGCCCATGTCGGTGAGCTGCTTGTAGCGGTCGGTGAGCCAGCGGCGCGTCAGCGGATTGCTCACGTCGAACATTCCGCCCTCGCCTACCCATATTTTCACCTCCCGAGGGTCTCCCGTGACGGAGTCCTTCACCATAAGGCCTTGCGCGGCGAGTCTGTCGTAGTTGTCCAGTCCGCGGCCATTGCGCAGTATATAGGGCTGGGAAATGGCCACAAGATTCACTCCTTGATCTTTGAGCTTGCCGAGCATCGCTTCAGGCTCGGGCCACTGGTCGGGGTCCCATGCCAGACGTCCCATATCCTGCTCCTTGCCGTACCAGTATAGGTCGAGCACGATGCCGTCAAGCGGATATCCGGCCTGCTTGAGCGTGTCGACCACGCCGAGCGTCTCCTGCTGCGTGCGATATCCGTACTTAGAGGTGATATATCCTAACGCCCACAGCGGCGGAAGCGGCTGACGGCCCGTGAGCTCGGTCATGTGCTCGGTGAGCTGCGCGGCATCGGTGCCGCTTACGTAGTAGTACGACACCGGCTTGCGGCTTTCAGTGATATACGACACAGTCCGCTTCAGTATCAGCTCGGCGGCGGCGTAGTCGTCGAATACGAGAGCGTATCCGTCATTGCTCAGCACCAGAGGCATCGTGATGTTCATCTGGCTGATTCGGGGGTCGGAGCCTGTGTAACCGTAATTCTGACGGTTATACATCACCAGAGTGTCACCTCGAAGATTCAGCGAGTGTCCGCGCTCGCCGGCGCCGTACATCGACCCTATCGACGAGGTGAAGAGCTGCAACTCCGTGCGGCCGTCTTTAAGCCTGCGTGTGCCGGGGTCGACTATCAGCGACCCGCGTACGCCCGAATTCTCGATATTCAGCAGTCCCTCGGGCGAGAACCAGGCCTTGATGCCGCCTGTGGTGCGAAGCACACCGTCGCGCGACACCGCGCAGCCGGACGCATCCGCACCGAGGTCGAGCACCGACTGCACACCGGCAGCCGTCTCTCCGGCTCCGTAATTGTCCACACGCACTATGTAGGGGCTGACGGCAGTCACCGTCACCGTGCGGCCGGCCGAAGTGTTGCGGCTTATCGAAGCCTCGGCAGCCGCCGCAATTCCGGCGCATGCCAGCGAAACAAGCAGTACGAAATCTAATCTCAGAGATCTAACAACATTCATCTGTCAGTAAATTCAATAATTGCACACAAAAGTAACCAAAAAAACCAACTGCCGCAAATTTCTGTCCCGAAATATCCGGCAACTGCCCGGTGTACAGACAGAGAGGGCTGCACCCGTTGCCGGGAACAGCCCTCGTGTATAAGATGATTGGCGACGGTTTATTTGTCGTCTTTCTCCAGATCGCAGAAGCCGCGCCAGATTGAGCCAAGAACCATCTTGATGCAGTTCTCGACGATATACTCTTTCGATACTTCCTCATCCAGAAGGAAAGAGTACTCCATACGGATGCTGCCATTGCGGACCACTGCCACGGGAAGATTCTTGCGGCAGTTGTGGCGGTTGGCCAGGAAGTAGATATCCTGCGAAGGAGTATAGTTGCTCGCTCCGGCAGTGTATGACAGACGGTTGTTCTTTACTATGACGAAGATGACCACGTCATGACCGAAATCCTCATCGGCGCTCTGTACGATGACCATATCCCCGTCGTCGTCAATGCGGGTCGAGATGTGGAGCTCGTCGAAGAAATCGCGGATGATGTGCTTGTCGATTGCTTTCATTTTATAGTGGTTTTAGAGTTATTATTCGTCTTTTTCGAGTTCCACGAAGCCGCGCCAGATGGTGCCGAGCATCATCTTTATGCAGTTCTCGACGATGTATTCTTTCGATACCTCCTCGTCAAGAAGGAATGAATACTCCAGGCGGAGACTGCCGTTGCGAACCACTGCCGTAGGAGTGTAGCGGCGTGCGTTGTGGCGGTTGGCCAGGAAATACAGGTCGTGCTTGGGCTCATAGCCCGGCGCGCCGGCGAGATATGACAGACGGTCTTCATTGATCATGATGTAGATGACCACATCATGACCGAAATCTTCATCGGCTCTCTGAACGATCACGATATCGCCATCGTCGTCAAGACGGTTCGAGATTTGAAGCTCATCAAGATACTCACGGATGAGTTGTTTCGTTATTCCCATAATATTCAGACTTAAGAATGTTTGTTACAGAGACCATTCGACACCGTCCTTGGTATCCTTCACCGTGAAGCCTATTTCGGCCATACGGTTGCGGATAAGGTCGGACGTAGCCCAGTCCTTGCGGCTCTTGGCGTCAGCGCGAAGTTCGAGAAGAAGGTCGACAGCGTCGTGATAAGGACGCAGTGCGTCAGGATTGCCCGCAGACTCGTCAGGACGAATGCCCAGAATATCGACAAGGAACGTATCCATCAACGCACGCAGCGTGTCGATATCGGCCTGAGTGGCAGTGGCCGTATGGTCCTTGACCTGATTGATCATGCGCACGGCATCGAAAAGCACACCGATGAGCACAGGAGTGTTCAGGTCATCATCAAGCGCCTCGTAGGCCTGCTCCTCAAGTTTGCTGACATCTATCGAAGAAGTCTCCGAAGCCTTCAGCTCACCCAGCCGGCGATAGCCGTCAAGCATGCGCCCGAGGGCAGTCTCTGCCGACTTGAGAGCATCGTTCGAGAAATCCACCGTGCCGCGGTAGTGGGCCTGAAGGATAAAGAAACGTATGGTCATCGGCGAATAGGCCTGCTCAAGAAGCGGATGAGCTCCGGTGAAGAACTCATCGAGCGTGATGAAGTTGCCCAGCGACTTGCCCATCTTCTTGCCGTTGATGGTGATCATGTTGTTGTGCATCCAGTACTTCACCGCAGGTGCATGGTTGTGAGCCATAGACTGTGCGATTTCGCACTCATGGTGGGGGAACTTGAGATCCATTCCCCCTCCGTGAATGTCGAATACATTGCCCAGATACTTCTCGCTCATAGTCGAGCATTCGAGATGCCATCCGGGGAAACCCTCGCTCCATGGCGAAGGCCAGTGCATGATGTGTTCGGGCGCAGCCTTCTTCCACAAGGCGAAGTCGGCCGGATTGCGCTTCTCGCGCTGGCCGTCAAGCTCGCGCGTTGTCGCCAGCAGCTCGTCGATGTTTCGACCGGAGAGCTTGCCGTAGCCGTAGTCCTTGTTGAATTTCGGCACGTCGAAGTATACCGACCCGTCGCTTACGTAGGCATATCCGCTGTCAAGTATCGACTTGATGTACTCAATCTGCTCGATGATGTGTCCCGAAGCATGCGGCTCGATCGACGGCGGCAGCACATTGAGCGCCTCCATGGCCTTGTGGTAGCGGTTCAGATAGTGCTGCACCACTTCCATAGGCTCGAGCTGCTCCAGACGCGCCTTCTTGGCTATCTTGTCCTCGCCTTCGTCGGCATCATGCTCCAGATGGCCGACATCGGTGATGTTGCGCACATAGCGCACCTTATAGCCCAGATGGGTCAGGTAGCGGTACACGATATCGAATGTTATGGCCGGACGAGCATGACCCAGATGGCCGTCACCATAGACCGTCGGACCACACACGTACATGCCCACATTGGGCGCGTGAAGAGGTTCGAACGGCTCTTTGCGGCGACTGAGCGAATTGTAGATATTCAGCTGATGTGCTTTCATAAGCGGGGTGGAGTGTTGCTTGCTGTTATGCTTCGAAGGGGTTGGGGATACCGCCGTTGTTCTTCGGAGCGTTTACGGGAGCCTTGCGGGTGATTTCACCGAATGTTGCCTCGTACTTCTTGATGTTCTCGCTCAGAGCGAAGAGGAGGTTCTTGGCGTTCTCGGGAGTCATGATGATGCGGCTCTGCACCTTGGCCTGAGGCATGTTGGGTGCGATTGAGATATAGTCGATGAAGAATTCATTGCCCGAGTGCGAGATGACGGCGAGATTCGAGTAGTGGCCGGCGGCTACTTCGGGGGTGAGTTCTATTTTAAGTTCCTGCTGGTTGGGGTTCTTTTCCATTTTTCTGTTGTATTTATTAAGATTCTGGTGAATTGTTTTCTTTTTTTATCGGATTTTAGGTCAAGAGAGAGAGAGTATGAATCAGCCCTGGGGACGAAGGCCGGTGTTCGGGCGGTCGATGCGCACTGACTGCTTTCCGTACGAGTCCTCGTAGGTCACGTCGACACCCTTGAAGTTTTCATGCTCCATAAGGTCGGTCATCGAGTAGGACGCATAGAAAACGTAGTTGATTGACGTCGGAATGTTGTTGCTCTTGTAGATGAGGTATACCTTCGGGTACTCGTCGTTGACGGTCGCTTCATCAACCACCATACGGCACTCCGACGGAGTGTCGTTGGTCACAAGACCGGCGTTGAGGTACTGACCGGTACGCTGTACCATCACCTGCTGCACCGAATTGGTGTACCAGTTCTCCGTCGACGAAGCCGACACGACAGGCAGCTGGCCGCCTTCGCCATAGGTCTTCATCCACTGGTACGCAGTGATTGGACCGCTCTGATACTGCACGCCGGAAGCCGGAGTGTAGGTCAGCACAATGCGCATACCCTTTTTGAGCTCGTTCGTGCCCGTGCCATTGACGCTCTGCGTCGTGGTGAGGTTGATCATAGGCGAGTCGTCAAGTTTCTGGAAAGAGAACGACGCACCTGTGCTCCCTACTGTCTCTACGGTGACTATGTTAGAGAATATCACCGACTGACCTCCGTCCGGGCCGTCATTGGTGCTGCACGACGCCATCGAGAGAGATAATGCACAGACGGCGGTGGAGAGAAAGATGTTCTTGAAATTCATTGTCTTAATCTTTTTTGTTTATGATGGTTTTATAGATTGTCAGTTTCGGTCGACGGAAACTATCTCTCCGTCAGCCATATGTATTATAGTGTCCGAGTCTGCCGCAAGAGTCTCGTCATGTGTCACCACCACGAAAGTGGCGCCGAGGCTGTCGCGCAGTTCGAAGAACAGGCGGTGCAGTCTCTGACGGTTCACCGAATCCAGACTGCCCGAAGGCTCGTCGGCGAACACTACCTGAGGATCGTTGATAAGGGCACGGGCCACTGCAGCTCTCTGACACTCGCCGCCCGACAGTTCAGACGGACGGTGACTGTCGCGACCCTTGAGGTCAAGACGCTCAAGCAACATGCGGGCCTTGTCGAACGACTCGCCGCGCGCACGTCCGCCGATCAGTGCAGGCATCGCCACATTCTCCAGCAGAGTGAACTCCGGCAGAAGTCGGTGAAACTGAAAGACAAAGCCTATATTCTGATTGCGGAACCTCGACAGGGCAGTGTCTGACAGCGACGTCACTTCCTGACCGTCGTAGAGCACACGTCCACCGCGGTCAGGGCTCATCAGCGTGCCAAGAATCTGAAGCAAAGTAGTCTTACCCGCTCCGCTTGGCCCGACGATACTGCTGACCCGATGAAGCTCGATGTCGAGATTTATGCTCTTGAGCACCTTCAGCGAGCCGAATGTCCTGGATATGTCGCGCGCCGATATCACCGCCTTGATTCAGTGTCGTTTACGGCTTAGTTGCAACCTCCGCAGCATCCGCCGCCGCACGAATCACTCTCTTCGCCGCCACAGCATCCGCCGCCGCAACCGCCGCCACATCCGGCCGATGTGCACTCGGCTATCTCGTCGGCGGTGGCGTCGCGCACCGTAATCACTGATCCGACGAAGTGCACCGGATTCTTGGCCAGAGGATGATTCAGGTCAAGCACCACAGCCTCGGGAGTCAGCCCCACCACAGTGCCGTCGATACGGATGCCGCCGGGAC
>CAMWZB010000025.1 GCA_947178655.1 uncultured Porphyromonadaceae bacterium | reverse complement strand
GGCTTGCACAGCATGTGACTCTTGACCAGCTGTATGACGCAGTAGAGAAGTACAACGGCTACCTCACCATCTGCGGTCTCTGCATACTCGGATTGTGTGTGCTTTACATAGTTTACAGCGCTTTTAAAACTAAAAAAACTACCACTCGATGATAGTCGCTCCTTCGCTGCTTGCAGCCGATTTCACTCATCTTGCCGATGATATAGCCATGATAGGGCGCAGCCGTGCCCAGTGGGTGCACTGCGATGTGATGGACGGAGTGTTCGTTCCCAACATTTCTTTCGGGTTCCCGGTAATCAAGTCCATCAGCGCTATAACCGATCTGCCTCTCGATGTGCATCTGATGATTGTTCAGCCCGAACGGTATATATCGGAGGTGCGTGATTGCGGAGCCATGATGATGAATGTCCACTATGAGGCGTGCACACATCTGCACCGCACCATCCAGGCCATCCACGACTCCGGGATGAAGGCTGGAGTGACTCTCAATCCTTCGACGCCGGTGGCTATGTTGCAGGATGTGATCGAGGACGTGGACATGGTGCTTCTGATGAGTGTCAATCCCGGATTCGGCGGGCAGAAATTCATCGGTCATACTCTAAGAAAGATTGCCGAGCTGAAAGCTCTCATCCAGGCGACAGGGTCGAAGGCTCTCATCGAAATAGACGGTGGCATCAATGCTCAGACGGGCGCGGCGGCGGCAGCGGCAGGAGCCGACATCCTTGTTGCCGGAAACGCTGTGTTCTCGGCTTCCGATCCGTTGGCCGAGATTGAGATGCTTGCCGTACTGTAGACACAGTGCTTCAGGCCGGGGGCTCTGCCATATTGTATTTAAGTCAAACTCTCCTTGTTACATCTACTGCAATGCGAACACCTGATATAGATACTGACGAATATCTCAACCCTTCCACCGGCGAAGTGACGCGCCGGCGCACACGTCCGGACACGAAGCGTCAGTCCGGAGCCTCGCAAGCTGTCAGGCAAAAGCCGGTGCCGGACCCCGACGGGCCGGCAGCACCGCGCCGTCAGCCGGCGGCCCGTAAGCGACGTGATGACCGGCGGCCCAAGTATACTTTCATTTCGTTTCTGAAGGATTACCGCACTCATCTTGGGGTGGGTATCGTGCTGTGCCTGAGCGCTATCGTGATGACGCTGTGCTCGATTTCATTCATTTTCAACTGTGATCTGGACCAAAGTGTCATCAATGGCCGTACGCTCAAAGAGATAGTGGATGCCGGGGATGCCGTCCAGAATATCGGAGGTCCCATGGGTGCGAAATTGGCGTCATGGTTCCTTATCGACAATTTCGGCATAGGGTCGTTCGTGCTCGCATTCTATGTTTTCGTCATCGGTCTGGCCGTGATGCGAGCCACCCGTGTGAGCTTTTTCTCGTTCACGTTCAGGTGTCTGTTCACAGCGGTGGCTCTTTCGGTCATAGTGGGCCTGCTGACGATGAACCGTGCCGATTCGTTCCCTATGGGAGGAACGCATGGATTCTATGTCAATTGGCTGGTGCTTCAGTATGCGGATATTCTCGGGGTCTATGCTCTGACGGCGCTACTGTCAGGATTGCTCGTGGCCGTCTATCTCAATCCTATAAAGAGTTTCTTCAGCCTGGCCGGAAGTATGATGCCTCGTCGCAAGGCTGCTCCCGAGCCTGTGTCTGAATCTGAGGCCGGTGACGAGCCTGAAGCTCCGTCGGTTCTTGACGGACTCGATGTGTCAGATGCGGCAGACGAGACCGAGACTGAGCCGCATCATGAGAGTGCGCCTGAAGAAATCGATGACTCTGCCGATGCCGGAGACCACTCGCGCTTCATGCCTCCTGTGGGTCTTGATGACCTCGACAAGAAGGATGATGACGAGCTGGAGAGCGATCCGGATGAAGAAGATGCGGAGCAGTATGAGACGGCGGAAACACCGGCGGAGTCAGCCGAAGCGTCGGATGAAGTCCGGACAGACATTCAGGATTCGGCTGACACTCCCGTACAGGTCCGACTGGCCTCGGCTCCCGGCGATCCCGAGATGGTGATAAAGAACACTCAGCCGGAAAAGGCCTCTGACACTGACCATGCGGCAATCCGCAATGGCGACCACATAGGTCTCGACACGCCCTATGATGTGCGTGCGTCGCATTCGTCCTATCAGTTCCCTTCCACTGAGCTTCTGATAGAGCGCGGCAAGACTGTCGAAGTGAACGAGGCCGAGCAGCTTGCCAACAAGAAACTCATCGTCGACGCTCTCCGGAGCTACAATATCGACATACAGCGCATCGAGGCCACCATCGGCCCGACGGTGACGCTCTACGAAATCGTTCCTGCCCAGGGCACGCGTATCGCAAAGATCAAGAGTCTTGAGGATGACATCGCCATGAGTCTGTCGGCGCTCGGCATACGCATCATCGCTCCTATCCCTGGCAAAGGTACGGTGGGTATCGAAGTGCCTAACCGCAAGCCTCAGATAGTGTCGATGCGTACGGTGCTCGAATCGCGCGCATTCGCCGAGAACCGCATGCAGCTCCCTATGGCTCTGGGTGCGACTATCTCCAACGATATATATATGTCGGACCTGGCCAAGATGCCTCACCTTCTTGTGGCAGGTGCCACGGGTCAGGGCAAGTCGGTGGGCCTGAACTGTATCATCACTTCTCTTCTGTACTCCAAGCATCCTGACGAGCTGAAGTTTGTCCTTGTGGACCCCAAGACCGTCGAATTCTCGCTCTTCGAGACCATCAGCCGCCAGTATCTGGCCAAACTTCCGGATGAGGAGAAGGCCGTGATAACCGATCCGCAGAAGGTCATCGCCACTCTCAACTCGCTGTGCGTGGAGATGGATTCGCGCTACGCGCTCCTCAGCGATGCGCGTGTGCGCAATATAGTGGAGTACAACAGTCGCTTCACCGAGCGTCAGCTCAATCCTGAGAAAGGTCATCGCTTTCTGCCCTATATCGTGGTGATAGTCGACGAGTATGCCGACCTTGTCATGGTGGCGGGTAAGGATGTGGCCGCGCCTATATGCCGTATAGCACAAAAGGCCCGAGCAGTGGGCATACACATGATCATAGCCACCCAGCGTCCTTCCACGGATATCATCACGGGTATGATAAAGGCCAACTTCACAGCCCGTATCGCTTTCAAGGTGACTCAGGGAGTGGACAGCAAGACCATCCTTGACCGTCCCGGGGCGCAGCGTCTGATAGGCCGCGGCGACATGCTCACCATGATGTCAGGGACAGTCGAGCGTGTGCAGTGCGCTTTCATCGACACTCCTGAGGTCGAAGCTGTATGCGAGCATATCGGGCGTCAGCCCGGATTCACGTCCTGCTATCTCTTGCCCGAGCCTCCGGCTGAAGACGGCGGAGAGTCGCAGGCGGCTGACTTCGGAGCTGTCACGGAGGAATTCAAGCGTTGCGCACTCTTCATATCGTCGCAGTCGCAGGCTTCGATCACCAGTCTCCAGCGTAAATTCGAAATCGGCTTCAACAAGGCAGGCCGGTTCATGGACCAGATGCAGCAGATGGGCATAGTTGGCCCGGCCAAGGGAGCCAAGCCACGAGATGTGCTCATGACTCCCGACGAGGTGCAGCGCCTGTTCGAATGAACATCGGTTCACAATCAAACGTTGATACACCATTATGAAACATTATCTTCGATATACTATTGTCATTGTGGGAGCGCTGCTGGCATCATTTGTCGCGCACGGAGCCGCACCCGCGAGTGCTGCTTCAATTCTTTCGGCACTCAGAGCCCGAATCGCTTCGGCCAAGGCCATAGAGACTGTGTTCACAATCAAGGGCTCCGAGGGGCCTGTGCAGGGTTCGGCTGTCATTTCCGGCAATCGGTTCACCATGACCACTCCTGAGATAAGCGTGTGGTATGACGGGAAGACCCAATGGACGCTCATGCCTGCGTCAAAGGAGGTCAGCGTGACTGAACCGACGCTCGACGAGGTGATGGGATCGAATCCGTTCGCCATTCTCACGGCGCATGACAACTACTATACGGCGCGAAGGCTGAAAGACGCAGACGACAGTCAGGTGGTGGCTCTGACTCCGCGCGACAGTGCCGGAGGAATCTCGGATTTTGAGATTTCGGTGGATGGCAAAGGACAGCCTCGCGTCATCGTGGTGAATTTCGGCGACGGACAGCGCATGCATGTGAGCATAGATTCGTTTCTCGAGACTGCCGCC
This sequence comes from uncultured Porphyromonadaceae bacterium, assembly GCA_947178655.1. Next base: position 5,912 of record CAMWZB010000025.1, on the reverse strand, counting down.
AAGGCACCGGCTGTATTCATCTTTGACAAGTCCAAATATCCCGGCTACGAAGTGGTCGACCTAAGATAAACGATTAAACTCTACTATTATGAGCCAGTATACTACCAAATGCCTTATCATAGGCTCCGGTCCGGCAGGCTACACTGCCGGCATATACACATCGCGTGCCAACCTCAGTCCTATCATGGTCGAGGGCATACAGCCCGGCGGACAGCTCGTCCAGACCACAGAGATTGAGAACTTTCCGGGATATCCCGAAGGTATCATGGGCCCCGAGATGATGGAACAGTTCCGCGCTCAGGCGCTGCGCTTCGGTCTGACTATACTGTCGGGCGAAGTTACCGACGTCGATTTCTCGACGCGTCCCTTCAAGGTGGCCGTCAATGGAGGCAAGGACGAGGTTGTGGCCGACACCGTCATTATATCGACCGGAGCCAGTGCCCGCTATCTCGGTCTTCCTGACGAGGAGAAGTACCGCGGATTGGGAGTGTCGGCCTGTGCTACGTGTGACGGCTTTTTCTTCCGCAAGCGTCCGGTCGCTGTAGTGGGCGGCGGTGACACAGCCTGCGAGGAAGCCCTTTATCTGGCGACTCTTGCGTCGAAGGTGTACATGATTGTCCGCAAGGACTATCTCCGCGCCTCCAAGTACATGCAGGCGCGCGTGGCTGAGAATGAGAAAATCGAAGTGCTCTACAATACTCAGACCGAGGGTCTTTTCGGGCAGGACGCTGTCGAGGGCGCTCATCTGGTACGCAACAAGGGCACGGAGACGGAGGAGCGCTTCGACATAGCTATCGACGGCTTCTTCCTCGGCATCGGCCATAAGCCGAACACTGAAGTATTCGCCGGAAAGATAGAACTTGACGATTCGGGATATATCGTGACCGAAGGTCACAGTATGGCCACCAATGTGCCGGGCGTATTTGCTGCCGGAGATGTGGCCGATCCTGTCTATCAGCAGGCAGTCTCTGCTGCCGGTATGGGCTGCCGGGCCGCACTTGATGCCGAGCGATTCATACTGCTACATAGCGCGGAGTGATATGGCAAAGGCCGCTAAACACAATAAGACTAATGCCGTGCGGCTCCTCGAAGCCGCCGGCATAGATTTCGCCACACGCGACTACGAGGTCGACGAGAACGATCTCGCGGCTGGCCATGTGGCAGAACAGCTTGGCGAGGATATCCGTCAGGTGTTCAAGACGCTTGTCCTTCGCGGTGAGCGCACGGGCCTCTTCGTGTGTGTGGTGCCGGGCGACTGCGAGGTCGATCTGAAGAAGGCGGCAGTGGCCGCAGGCGACAAGAAGGCCGAGATGATAGCCATGAAGGAACTGCTTCCGCTGACGGGCTATATCCGAGGCGGATGTTCGCCCATAGGCATGAAGAAGCCTTTCCCGACATTCTTTCACCGGAGCGCTCTCGACTTCGACCGTATCTATGTGAGCGCCGGAGTCCGGGGCATGCAGATTGAAATCGAGCCGCAATCCCTCATCGGTTTTGTGGGCGCGACGGTCACTGACCTTGTCAAAGTGTGAGAAGGATGAATACCTTTGGAACTTTTTTCCGTCTTACGGATTTCGGCGAGAGTCACGGTCCTGCCATCGGCGGGGTCGTCGACGGGATGCCCTCGGGCTTCGAGGTCGACCTTGAGGCCGTTCAGGCTATGCTCGACCGCCGTCGTCCCGGACAGTCGGCTAATGTGTCCTCTCGGCGAGAGTCTGACACAGTCCGCTTTCTTTCGGGCATCTTCGAAGGACGCACACTCGGCACGCCCATAGGGTTCGTCATCGCCAATGACGATGCCCGCAGTTCCGACTATGAACAGCTTCGGCATGTCTTCCGGCCGAATCATGCCGACTACACATACCATGTCAAATACGGCCACCGTGACCATCGTGGCGGTGGTCGTGCGTCGGCCCGGGAGACGGCTGTCAGGGTGGTCGGCGGAGCGCTTGCCTCGCAGGTGCTGGCCTCGATGGGGATTGTTGTGTCCGCGCGCACGCTATCTGTTCACGGAGCTACGACTGCCGAGGCTGTCGAGGAAGAGATACGCAAGGCCAGAGCCGGCCGCGACACTGTAGGAGGTGTGGTGGAATGTCGTGTCGACGGCTTGCCTGCGGGCATCGGCGAACCTGTATTCGGCAAGCTCCCGGGCATGCTTGCGTCGGCCATGATGAGTATCAATGCCTCCCGCGGGTTCGAATACGGCGACGGTTTCGCCGCCGCAGACCGCTACGGGTCAGAGCAGGCGGACACATTCTACACCCGTGCTGACGGCACTGTCGGCACCGTGACCAATCACTCCGGCGGCATTCAGGGAGGTATAAGCAACGGCGAGCCGGTGGTCTTCCGTGTGGCATTCAAGCCGATAGCGACGCTTCCCCGCCGGCTCGATACGGTCACTGACACTGGCAGCGCAGCGGTCATAGATGTCGGCGGCCGACACGATCCCTGCGTCATACCCCGTGTGCTCCCTGTGGTAGAGGCGATGACCGCGATGACTATTCTTGATGCCATAATGGCGGACAAGGCCCGAAGGGTCTGACGAATGCACTTTAATGGTGTAACGATATATGACAGCCGCGGCCCCGTATCCGAGAGATACGGGGCCGCGCTGTTTCGGTTATGCAGGCGTCACAAAGTTACTTAGCTGATTCTTCGGGAGCCTTGTCGATGAGTTCGAGGAACTGGTCGAGCTTAGGTGTGATGATGATCTCGGTGCGGCGGTTGCGCTGACGGCCGAGTTCGGAGTCGTTGTCGGCAAGGGGGTTGTATTCGCCGCGACCGCCGGCAGTAAGGCGGGCGGGATTCACGCCGAATTCGTTCTGGAGAACCTGTACGACAGAAGAGGCTCGCAGAGTAGAGAGGTCCCAGTTGTTGCGGATGTTCTCGCGCGAGATGGGCACATTGTCGGTGTTGCCTTCCACGAGTACGTCGTAGTCGCCGTAGTCCTTTATGATTTTAGCGATTTTGCTGAGGGTCTGCATTGCTCGTGAGTTGATTTCGTAGCTTCCGCTCTTGAAGAGCATGTTGTCGGCCAGCGAGATGTATACAACACCTTTGAGCACTTTCACGTTCACTTCGTCGGCTTCGGAGCTTGTGAGTGATCGTGTGAGGTTGGTTGTCAGAGCCAGGTTGAGCGAGTCGCTCTTGCTCTTGGCTTCGACGAGCTGCTTGATGTACTTGTTCGATGCGTTGATCTGGTCAACGAGTTTCGATATGTTCACGTTGCCCTGTGTGTTCTGCGAGATGCTTTTGTCAAGCGAGCCCTGGAGACGGGCGTAATTCTCTTTAAGTTCAGTATTGTTGCGACGGGCTTCGTCGAGGAGTGCCTGGAGGGTCTGAGCGTTACCCTGAGCCTGCGAGTAATTGCTCTGCAGAGTGGTGTAGTCCTGGCTCAGTTGCTTGTGTGCAGCCTGAAGGTCGGTGTACTGCTTCTTGCTCACACAACCAGTGAAAGATGCCGCCACCAGAGCGAGTGCAAATGCCGAAAGGATGTGTCTTGCTTTCATAATCATTCGTTTATATAACTCTTATAAATAAGTTCAACGTGTTGCTTCGGCTTAATGTTGCCGTTTTTACAGTCTTTTATAGTTTAGACTGCAAAGGTACGAAAAATATTATTACAGAATTTAATAAAGTATGTTAACGTCCGCCGTTTCAGTCATTTTCGGGCTCGACACAACTTCGGATTTCGTCCTGAATGCTGCGAATGAGTCGGAAGTTAGATCTTTCTTTGATGAACGCGAGCGGGATGCTGGCGGCAAGACCTATGAAAAAGCCGATTATTGCTTCGCTTTCGAGGTCAAGGATGCCGTAAAGGAGTGAAAGGAGCACAATCAGGCACATGGTGTAGCCCACGAAGTGCAGCTGTATCCACGTGCGCCGCAGTGCCAGCACAGATTTGAGAGCATCGACTACGGGCAGAGTGATGTAGTCGGCTTTCGATATGCGTCGGGAGAAACGGTAGTTGAGGAGTCCCATGATCACACCGAAAGCTCCGTAGATATATGCGTATACGGATGGTAGTCCGAGCACGGTTACCAATATCGGTGCGAGGAGGACGACTACCACACCGGCGATTCCGGACCGGAAGTAGTTGCGAGCCAATTTCTGCTGAGCGCTGACGGCTCGACCTTTGGCAAGTTCGGCGGCTATACGGCGGTTGACAGGCTCAAGCGCTTCCGGAGCGGTTGCCAGAGATTTCCAGCTGTTGCGAAGTTTGTCCAAGTCCATATTACCTTATGTTTTTATCTGCCATTGTCGGCGAGTTTTGTGAGTCGTTCTTTGATTCGGTGCAATTTGACAGCTACATTTGACAGCGACATGCCCACGATGAGAGCTATCTCTTCGTAAGATTTCTCGTCGAGCCAGAGCGTTATCATAGCTTTGTCCATAGGGCCGAGCATGCTGATGAGCCTGTGCAGCTCGCGGTACTCTTCGGCTATGTCGGATGCTTTGTCATCGCTCACAGGTTCGAATTTGAGATTGTCTATCGACGAGTTGTCGCTGTGCCTGCGGTTGCGTCGGTGCCACGATATGCAAGTGTTGATGGCGGTGCGGTAAATCCACGTCGACATCCGGGCATCACCTCTGAAGGAATTCATGCCCTGCCATATGTTGATACAAGTCTCCTGATACAGGTCATCGAATGCGGCCTCCCGGTCGGCGTATAGCCAGCACACCTTGGTCACCACGTCTTTGTACTGTCCAAGGATGTCGAGAAACTGCTGTTCTTTGTCGCCTGTCTGTCTCATTGCTGCATATTTGACGCGGCAACTATGGAAAAATTACAGGTTGGCTCAAAAATTACTCTGTTTTTTTGAGACTGCGTATGATTTTTGCCGGATTTCCGCCTACGAGAGTATATGGCTCCACATCGCGAGTCACCACCGCACCGGCTGCAATCACCGCGCCGTCGCCAATGGTGACGCCGGGGACTATGGTGACGCTTCCTCCTATCCACACGCTGTCGCCGATGGTGACAGGTTCGGCCCATTCGTTTCCGGTGTTGCGCTCCCGGTGGTCAAGCGGATGGCAGGCGGTGTATATGCTCACGTTCGGCCCGATGAACACATGGTTGCCGATGGATACGCGAGCTTCGTCAAGTATGGTGAGGTTGAAGTTGGCGAAGAAATCCTCGCCTATGTGTATGTTGCATCCGTAGTCGCACCGGAAAGGCTGGTTGATGTGGCATCGTGTGCCGCAAGAGCCTAACAGGCCGGTGATTATGTCGCGCCGCCGGTCGTTGTCGCCGGGTCTGAGATTATTATACTCCCACAGGAGATTACGAGTGTCTTCAAGTCGTCTCAGAAACTCGGGGTGAAGAGCGTCATAGACCTCTCCGCCGAGCATTTTAGCCCATTCGGCTTCGAATATCGCATCGGATTCTGTCATGTCGTAAGAGTTATAACCGGGTGCAAAATTAGTGAAAAAAAACCGATTGTCATGAGTTTGAAAAAAATAACAAAAAAATTGGGTAAGCAATTGAAAAAATCACTAAATTTGCCACTATGAATGAGGACGCACTAAGCCGAATGTATCTGAAGGAGACATCCTTTCAGTCACTTATGCAGCATCGCATATTCAATGTGCTGCTGATAGCCTCTCCGTACGATGCCTTCATGATGGAGGAGGACGGGCGTGTCGAGGAGCAGCTGTACAATGAGTACGTGGCACTGAACCTCAGTTCTCCTCCGCGAGTGACGCGAGTGTCCAATATGTCGGAGGCTCTCGATATGATGCGTCAGAAGGCTTTTGACCTGGTCATCGCGATGCCCGGCGGCGATCTCACAGATACGTTCGACGGTTCGGCACGTCTCAAATCGGAGTATCCGTCAGTTCCGCTTGTCGTACTCACACCTTTCAGCAAGGAGGAGTCGCGCCGTCTGGCCATGGAGAATCATTCCAATGTC
>CAMWZB010000024.1 GCA_947178655.1 uncultured Porphyromonadaceae bacterium | reverse complement strand
GGTATAATATTATGGAGGAAAAAGTATTCACATCCGAAGAGAGCGCGCTCATACCCCGTCTTGTCCGCCGGCTGCTTGTGGCAGTGGGCGAGGGCATAGGCCATGACGACCGCAAGGCTCTGCGCCGTGCTGTCGCCGATGCCGTGGAGGCCGGGGCGCTGCGGCGCGACCGGTTCGGATTCCATCCTGCCATCATGGCGCTGACCACTGCCGTGACTCTGTGCGACAGTGTCGACGCCGACCGAAACATGGTACTTGCCACACTGCTTTCGCCTGTCAGCGGCGCCGGGAGCCTCACGCACGACGATGTGGCAGCCCGTTGGGGCGACGATGTGGCTACTCTCGTCCGCGGGCTTGACAAGGTGAGCGGTCTCTACAGCCGCAGCGCATCAGTCGAGAGCGAGAATTTCCGCAAACTTCTCCTCACATTCGCCGAGGACCTACGTGTGATTATTCTGATGATAGTCGACCGTCTGGCGCTGATGCGCGCCATCAACCACCACAAGGCCGAGAATCTCGTCCGCGACGTGGCCTACGAGGTCAACTATCTCTACGCTCCGCTGGCCCACCGCCTCGGTCTCTACGCCATCAAGAGCGAGCTCGAGGACATGTCGCTGAAGTACAGCAACCGCGAGGTCTACACCCGCATAGCCCACGAACTCAACGAGACCAAGATCAAGCGCGACCGCTACATAGCCGACTTCATAGCGCCGGTCAAGGCACGGCTCGAGGCCGAGGGGCTGAAGTTCGAGATCAAGGGCCGCACAAAGTCGATCTACTCCATCTGGAACAAGCTCAAGAAGCAGCACAACACGATAGACGAAATATACGACCTCTTTGCCATCCGTGTCATCATCGACTGTCCGCCCGAGCGCGAGAAGCCCGAGTGCTGGACCGCCTACTCGGTGGTCACGGACATGTACACTCCGAATCCGGTACGCCTTAAGGATTGGCTAAGCATCCCCAAGAGCAATGGCTACGAGAGTCTGCACATCACCGTATGCGGTCCTGAGGACAAGTGGGTGGAGGTGCAGATACGCACGCGCCGCATGGACGAAATCGCCGAGAAGGGTCTTGCGGCCCACTGGAAATACAAGGGCATCAAGAGTGAGAACAACCTCGACGCATGGATGTCCAATGTGCGCGACATCCTCGATGCTGCCCACTCCGGTCCTATGGAGCTGATACGCAACTTCAAGATGGACGTCTACGCACATGAGGTGTTCGTGTTCACTCCGCGCGGCGACCTCTACAAACTTCCGCTCGGTGCGACGTTGCTGGACTTCGCCTTCAACATCCACACCAAGCTCGGATGCCGGTGTGTGGGCGGACGGGTCAACGGGCGCAACCGCAAGCTCAACTACCGTCTGGCCAGCGGCGACACTGTGGAAATCCTCACCTCGCCCCAGCAGGAGCCGAGCCGCGACTGGCTCCAGATAGTGGTCACGTCCAAGGCCCGCAACAAAATACGCACCGTTCTGAAGGAAAACGAGAACTCGTCGGCCGACATCGGCAAGGAATTGCTTCGCCGCCGCATGAAGAACCGCAAAATCGAGTTTGACGAGGCCAATCTCTCCCGTACGGCAGTCCGCATGGGCTACAAGGAGATGACGGCGTTCTACTGCGCTCTCGGAAGCGACGAGCTGCAGGTCAACGATGTGGTGGATACCTACCTCGAGTGCGCTGCGGCAGCCCGCGGCGAGGAGCAGACACAGAGTGCCGTCTCAGCCTCGACATATACGCGTCAGCTCACCGAGGAGGAGGCCGCGGCAGACGCCGGTGCAGGAGATGTTGTAGTCATCGGAGACAACGTCAAGGGCATCAACTACCGTCTGGCCAAGTGCTGCAACCCCATCTTCGGTGACGATGTGTTCGGCTTCGTCTCGGCAGAAGGGGTGGTCAAGATCCATCGCACGGACTGTCCCAACGCGGGGCATATCCATGAGCGCTATCCTTACCGCATCATACGCACCCGTTGGAGCGGAAAGACAGCCTCGGGCGGGTTCACGGCAGCCCTGCGGGTGGTCGGAAAGGACGATATAGGGATAGTGACCAACATAACATCTATCATCAATAAGGAAAAATCCGTATCTTTGCGAAGTATTTCCATCGACTCCAACGACGGTCTCTTCTCCGGGGTTCTTGTGGTTGGTATCGGCGATGCCTCATCGCTCGACGGACTTATAAGGAAAATCGCTAACGTAAAAGGAGTAAAAAATGTTGAACGCAACCGTTAAGACCATTATAGCGGCAGCAGCAGCGGTGCTGGGAGTCAGTGCCTGCGCCGACAAGGCGGCTCAGGGAGCCGCCGAACTGTACGCACAGACCGAGCAGGCTCTGTCCGAGCGTAATTATTCCGGCGCCATCACACTGCTTGACACTCTCAATTCGCGCTATCCCAAGCAGACCGAGGTGCGCCGCAACGCCCTTCAGCTCCGCGCCAGGGCCATAGAGGGCCTGACTACCGACAGCATCGAGGCCGTGAGCCGCAGGCTGGCCGAGGCTACCCTCGTGGTTCAGCAGCTGCAGCCGGGCTTCAAGTACATAAAGAGTACGACCGGTCTTGACGGCTACTACATACCGTCGTCGGCTTCCGGCAATGTGATGACCGGCACTATGATTCAGCCGCGCATCACCGAGAAGGGCTACTTCTACATCGTGGCCAACGTGCAGGGCCGGGCTATCGGGCTGACGTCGCTCGACTTCATCGACGGCGCATCGTCGATATCGTCGTCGGCCATCTCTGCGGTGCGTGTGGTCAAGGTTGAAGGCTCGGAATCGGCATCGTTCAACCAGGAGGACCTCGTCGGGATAGGGCAGTGGATACTCGACCATCCCCAGGCTTCGAAAGTCATTCTCCGCGGAACCAAAGGCGACGTGACAGTCAGACTTGACGCGAAACTGCGCTCGCAACTTGCCGACTGCTACCGATATGCGTCGGCTCTTCAGGCGCAGCGTCTCGAGACTGTAAAGCGTGAGAAATTCGAGCGGATGCTCGCCACGGCACGCGACCAGATAGCTAATCTTCCTAATCCTGACGCAGACCGGAAATGAACGATACCTTCCTCGTTACCGGCGGAGCCGGATTCATAGGCACGAACTTCGTGCGTCTGCTCCATGACCTGGAGCCGGAGACCCGCATAGTGATTCTTGACGACCTGACCTATTGCGGCAATTTCGGGTCGATAGCCGATGTGGTGGACGGGTCAGGTGTAATTTTCGTCAAAGGCGACATCGCCGACCATGATGCTGTGACCCGCATTTTAGAGGACTACCGTCCGCGGTATGTCATCAATTTCGCCGCCGAGTCGCACGTCGACCGCAGCCTGACGGACTCGCTACCCTTCGTCCGCACCAATGTGGAGGGCACGGTCAACCTTCTGGACTGCGCCAAGGCCCAGCGAGCGGCCCAGCTTGCCGCCGGCGAGAAGCCGTCGCTTGAGCGCTTCCTTCATGTGTCGACCGACGAGGTCTACGGCGATCTCCCGATTGACGTCCAAGACGGGCGCCCGATCGACGCCGATGCCGTGAGCCTCCTCGGACGTGATGACTTCGGCGTGATGTACGGAAGCACGGCTTTCGACGAGAGCATGCCTCTGCGACCGTCGTCGCCGTATTCGGCCTCAAAGGCTTCGGCCGATATGTTCGTGCAGTCTTACGGACGGTCGTTCGGCCTGCCTGTGGTCATCACGCGGTGCAGCAACAACTACGGCCCGTATCAGTATCCTGAGAAGCTCATACCTCTGATGGTCAATAATATACTCGCCCGTCGGCCTCTGCCTGTGTATGGAGAGGGACTCAACGTCCGCGACTGGATATACGTCGATGACCATGCCCGCGGGATTCTCGCCGTGGCCCGTCGCGGCCGCGACGGCGAGGTGTACAATCTCGGCGGCTACTCAGAGCGCCGCAATATCGACATTGTGCGCGAGCTGATTCGCATCGTCTCAGAAGAAGTGGCTGACAATCATGGTATGGATGAAAGCCTTATTACTTATGTGGCCGACCGTCCCGGCCATGACCGCCGATATGCCATCGATGCACGCAAGTCGATGACAGAACTTGGCTGGCGTCCGGAGGTTAACTTCGAGGAAGGTCTGCGGCGGACTGTGCGCTGGTATCTCGACAACCGCTCCTGGCTTGAAGCCATCGTCAGCGGCGACTATCGCGACTATTATTCGAAAATGTATTCGAACCGTTGATATGAAAGGAATTATTCTCGCCGGAGGAGCCGGCTCCCGCTTGCACCCTATAACGCTTGGCATATCCAAGCAACTGGTGCCCGTCTACGACAAGCCGATGATATACTATCCCTTGTCCGTCCTCATGCTCGCAGGCATCCGCGAGATTCTGCTCATATCCACCCCTGTGGACCTGCCGCTCTTCCGACGGCTTCTGGGCGACGGCAGCCGTCTGGGCATATCCATCAGTTATGCCGAGCAGCCGCGTCCGGAAGGTCTCGCGCAGGCCCTCACCATAGGCCGCGACTTCATCGGCGACGATTCGGTGGCGCTGGTTCTGGGTGACAATATCTTCTACGGACAGGGCTTCAGCGCCATGCTGCACAAGGCTTGCCGTGATGCCGAGTCAGGCTTGGCCACCATATTCGGCTATCCTGTCGACGACCCCTCCCGCTACGGTGTGGTGGAGGTCGACTCCGACGGCATGCCGCTTTCAATCGTCGAGAAGCCTGCTGTGCCGGCGAGCGACCTCGCTGTGGTGGGCCTCTACTTCTATCCTCGCGGAGCCGCCGGCGTGGCAGCGGCGGTGACTCCCTCGGCGCGCGGCGAACTGGAGATAACGTCGGTCAACGAGACTTATCTCCGCGACGGGAAGTTGCGCGTACAGTTTTTCGGACGCGGTTTCGCATGGCTTGACACCGGTACCATAGACTCGCTCATGGAGGCGTCGGCCTTCGTCGAGGCTATTCAGAAGCGTCAGGGCCTGCTTGTGGCTGCGCTCGAGGAGGTGGCATACCGACGTGGATTCATCACTGCCGAGCAATTGGAATCACTGGCTGTGCCGATGCTCTCCACTCACTATGGTCAATATCTCAAACGTCTTGCCGATGGAAAAATTCACTGAACCGTGCATGGTGGACTTGCCCCGCATCTACGACCCGCGCGGCAATCTCACTTTCATACAGAATGGCGATGCCGTGCTGCCATTCACCATCGAGCGAGTCTACTGGACTTACGACGTGCCCGCCGGAGAGGAACGTGGCGGCCACTCCCATCACGAAGGCCGCGAGATGCTCGTGGCTCTCGGTGGCAGTTTCTGTGTCAATCTTTTCGACGGCAGCCGCTGGCAGACATTCACCCTCAATCGCCCTTACAAGGCTCTCTATATTCCGCCGGGTTACTGGCGGACGCTCGACAACTTCTCCTCGGGGTCGGTGTGCATGGTTCTGACCTCCACGCCGTACAGCGAGGATGACTATGTCCGTGATTTTGATGAATTCCTGAATATCAGCCGATGACGATGAACAGAAAGACTTATCCCTTTCTTGACCTCGGCACGGTCAATTCGCCGTATTCGGCCGCACTGAAAGAGGCGGCACGCCGTGTCATCGACTCCGGACGCTATGTGGGCGGAGCTGAGAACGAGGCTTTCGAGGCCGGGCTCTGTGAGCTGTGCCACACGCCGCACGCCGTAGGGGTGAGCAATGGGCTGGATGCTCTGCGTCTGATTTTTCGTGCTCTGATTGAGCTTGGACGCCTCGCTCCCGGCGATGGTGTCATAGTACCGGCCAATACTTATATAGCATCGGTTCTTGCAGTCACGGACTGCGGACTGCGGCCGGTGTTCGTAGAGCCTGACCCGGTCACGCTGAATCTCGACACATCGCAGGTCGACGCGGCCTGTGACGGTACTGTCAAGGCTGTTCTGACAGTTCATCTCTATGGCCGTGCCTGCTTTGACAGCGCTCTTGCCGCGGCGGTTCGCCGTCACGGGCTGACAGTCGTCGAAGACAATGCCCAGGCCATCGGTGCCGACGCCGCGTATCCGGGCCTGAACGGCTCCGTGCGCACAGGCTCGCTGGGACACGCCGCTGCGTGCAGCTTCTATCCGACTAAGAACCTCGGCGCACTCGGCGATGCCGGTGCCGTCACCACTGCCGACACCGATATAGCCCGTACGGTCCGCGCCCTTGCCAATTATGGCAGCGACCGTCGCTACCATAATATATATGAAGGCTTCAACTGCCGTCTCGACCCGATACAGGCTGCGTTCATGCGCGTCAAGCTCCCGTATCTCGAAGGCGAGACAGCGCACAGGCGAGCCATCGCGGCTGTCTATGACGAGGCCATCACCAACCCTCTCATCGTCAAGCCGCTTCTCAGCGCCCCCGATGGATGCGTATGGCATCAGTACGTGGTGCGGACCGGCCGTCGCGATGACTTTCTGCGCCATCTTGAGGCAAACGGTGTAGGATACGACATACACTATGCAGTACCTCCTCATATGCAGCCTTGCTATACGCGGTACATGCATCTCTCCCTTCCTGTGACAGAGCGGCTTGCCACAGAAGTTGTGAGCCTTCCCATATCCCCGTGCACTTCTGAGGAGGATGCCGCATCTATCTCGGCCATAATCAACAATTGGCAAGAATCTTGAAGTAAATGATTGATACTACGATATTTCCACGCCCATATAAGGCTCTTTTCCATAGTTTCGGCTGCAAGCTCAACTTCGCCGAGACCGCTTCGGTGGCCGATGCTTTTGCCCGAAAGGGCATTTTTGCAGTCGGTCCGGGCGACACTCCTGACATCATTTTCGTGAATACTTGCAGCGTGACGGCCGAGGCCGACCGAAAGTGCCGCAGCGCCATCCGTTCGTTCAACCGCCGCTATCCGCAGGCCAGGATATTCGTCACCGGATGCTATGCACAGCTGCGCCATGACGAGGCAGCCGGTCTGCCCGGAGTGACCCTTGTGGCCGGCGTCAACGACAAGCTCGCCCTCGTGGACAGCGCTCTTGCCGCCCTCGACGGCTCCGAGGTGCATATGGACGTCCCTGAGGCCAAGGAGCTCCGTGACTTCATGCCCTCGTGCTCACGCGGCGACCGCACACGCTATTTCCTCAAGGTGCAGGACGGCTGTGACTACTGGTGCACCTACTGCACCATCCCCAAGGCGCGCGGACGCTCGCGTTCGGGCACTATCGACAGCCTTGTGGCGCAGGCACGCGATGTAGCCGCGCAGGGAGGCAAGGAGATAGTCATCACGGGCGTCAATATCGGCGACTTCGGACATGGACGCGACGACAGTTTCATCGATTTGTGCCGTGCGCTTGACGACGTGGACGGCATCGAGCGATACAGGATATCGTCGATAGAGCCAAATCTTCTTACCGACGAAATCATCGACTTCGTGGCAGCTTCGCGTCGCTTCATGCCTCACTTCCACATTCCGCTGCAGAGCGGTGATGATGAAGTGCTCGCACTTATGCGACGCCGCTATGACCGCGCATTGTTCGCCCATAAGGTCGACCGTATCCGCGCTGCGATGCCTCATGCGTTCATCGGCGTGGACCTCATCGTCGGTGCCAGAGGCGAGACTCCTGACCGCTTCCGCTCCTCGCGAGACTTTGTCGACTCGCTCGACGTGACCCACCTCCACGTGTTTCCCTACTCCGAGCGTCCCGGCACACGCGCTCTGGGCATAGACCATGTGGTCAGCGTCGAGGACAAGCACAGCCGTGCAGCCGAGATGATGGCCATAAGTGCCCGCAAGCATGCCGCGTTTGCCGCTTCATTTGTCGGCACGGTGCGCCCAGTCCTGCTCGAGCACTCCGCTCCGGGTCAGCCTCTCAACGGATTTACAGACAACTACCTCCGTGTAGAGGCGGATATGCCGGAGTCGGCCGACAATACTGTGGCGCGTCTGCGCCTCGACAGCCTCTGTGATGATGGCGAGACACTTAAGGCTTCCGTAGTGGAATGAAAGACATCGGTTATAAATTGCTGAAAGCATCACTCACGCTTGTGGCTCTGCTGCCGCTGAGTGTGCTCTATGTCATCGCCGACGTGCTTTATTTTCTTATATATCACGTTGTGCGATATCGTCGGGCTCTGGTGCACCGCAATCTTGCGGCATGTTTCCCGAATCTCTCAGAGGCCGACCGGCGGTGTGTCGAACGCCGTTTCTATCATAACTTCGCGGACTACGTCGTCGAGACGGTGAAGCTCCTCCACATCTCCGATGCCGAAATGAAGCGGCGAATGACTTTCGAGAATTTCGAACTTATAGACCGCCTCGTGGCCGAGGGGCGCAGTGTGGTGGTGTACTTTTCACATACCGGCAACTGGGAGTGGGCGCCTTCGATGACTCTGCGTTCGGCCCGTCGTCCCGGCGACGGAGTAGAGTACTGCCAGGTCTACCGTCCGCTTCGCAACCGCACATTCGACCGTCTGATGCTCGGTCTGCGCAGCCGCTTCGGCTCGCTTTCGTTCGCCAAGTCGGCAGTCCTGCGCGACCTGATTCGCATGAAGAAAGACGGCGTCGTGTCGGTGACAGGATTCATGAGTGACCAGAAGCCCAGTCACGGCGATCCGACGGTGGTCACCACATTCCTCGGGCGCCCAACGGCATTCATCAGCGGCACCGAGACCCTCGCCCGCAAACTCGGCTATGCAGTAGTGTACTGGGATACAGAGAAACTCTCTCGCGGCCGCTATCGCCTCACGTGTCGTCTTATGGCCGAGAATGCCGCTGACTGTGAGCCTCACCGCCTTACTCTCATGTACGCCTCTTTACTTCAGAACACCATTCTCCGAAATCCCGCCATATGGCTCTGGACACACAACCGATGGAAGAATCCTGTAAACTTGGACAAGCTCGAATTGCTGTAATCATTCTTAACTGGAACGGAGCGCACATGCTCCGCGAGTATCTGCCGCAGGTCGTGCGCACGACGGATGCGGCCATCTCACGTGTCATCGTGGCCGACAATGGCTCGACCGACGACAGTCTTGCTTATGTCCGTGCCACATTTGCCGAAGAGGTCGACATCATGTCCTTCCCCGAGAACTACGGCTTTGCCGAGGGTTACAACCGGGCCATAGCGCTTGCCGGAGGCTACGAGTATGTCGTTCTACTCAACTCCGATGTAGCCACGACCGCAGGATGGGACCGCATCTTGCTCGACTACATGGATTCGCATCCCGGCTGCGGCGCATGCCAGCCGAAACTACTGTCATATAAGAATAAGGATACATTCGAGTATGCCGGAGCCTGCGGAGGCTACCTCGACCGCAACGGCTACCCCTACTGCCGCGGGCGCATCTTCGGCACGTGCGAGCGCGACCATGGACAATACGACACCATAGCTGACGTATTCTGGGCCTCCGGAGCGTGCTTCTTCGTCCGACGCGAGCTGTACCTCGCCGCGGGCGGTCTTGACAGCGCATTCTTCGCCCATATGGAGGAAATCGACCTCTGCTGGCGCATACATCTTGCCGGCTACAAGGTGGCTGCCGTACCCTCTGCCGTAGTCTACCATCTGGGCGGCGGTTCACTGCCTGCCGAAAACCCGAAGAAGACCTATCTTAACTTCCGCAACAATCTTCTCATGCTCCACAAGAACCTTCCCGCCTCAAGCCGTCGGCGCAAACTTATCGTGCGGCGGCTTCTTGACACCATAGCCTGGGCGAAGTATGTGGTGACATTAGACTTCGCCAATGCCGGGGCCATATTGAAGGCGCATCGTGATTTCAAACGCATGCGCAGCTCGTATGATGACCGTTCCGCAGCATCCGGAGCCGGAGATTCTGACATTTTGTCGGCAAATGAGACCGGCCGTATAAATATACTGTGGTCGTATTACATACTCGGGCGGAAGCTGTTCAGTCAGAATTTCGCATCGTGCGACAATTCTTAAAAACTGTTAGCAATTATTAACGATAGATTGTGTCAATAAGTTTTAAAAACGCGGTTTAGCCATTTCGATGCCTAAAATTAAGGCAGAAATATTTTGAAAGTTGAAAACATCTGATTAACTTTGCGATGTCTTTCGGAGTGTCATGTGATGCTCCGCGCTCTCAGGAACCTAAAATAATTAACGGAAAACCTAAGAAATACCTACGAAAAACGGCTTCCGAGCCGAAATCGAATACCTCTTGACAATTACTAACAATCACTATTAAATAATTAATTTACTTTCATTTCACAAACCAAACTATGGAAGCTCAAAAGCCCAATGCCAAGCCC
>CAMWZB010000023.1 GCA_947178655.1 uncultured Porphyromonadaceae bacterium | reverse complement strand
CAATTATATAAGCAATACAGACACTATGAAAGCATTAATGTTCGGTTGGGAATTCCCGCCTCACATTCTCGGCGGTCTTGGCACAGCCAGCTACGGCCTGACCCGCGGCATGTGGGAATGCGGCGACATGGACATCACGTTCGTCATTCCCAAGCCCTTCGGAGACGAGGACCGGAGCTTCGCACGCATCATAGGCACCTCTCAGGTACCTATAGCGTGGCGCGACGTGAACCGCGACTACGTAGACGCACGCATCGGCAAAGTGATGGACCCGGATCTTTACTTCAAGCTCCGCGACCACATCTACGCCGACTTCAACTATATGCGCACCAACGACTTAGGGTGCATCGAATTCTCGGGCAAATATCCCGACAACCTTCTCGAGGAAATCAACAACTACTCCATCACAGCCGGTGTGATAGCACGGGCGACAGACTTCGACATCATCCACAGCCATGACTGGCTGACCTATCCTGCCGGCATACACGCCAAGCAGGTGACCGGCAAGCCTCTGGTGGTGCACGTGCATGCGACGGAGTACGACCGCTCGCGCGGCAAGCCCAACCCCACTGTGTACGGCATCGAACGCGACGGCATGACGCATGCCGACCATATCATCACGGTGAGCAATCTGACGCGCCAGACCGTCATCGACCACTACGGCATTGACCCGGCCAAGGTGACAACAGTCCACAACGCCGTGGTTCCGCTGAGCGAAGACCTTCTCAACATAGAGATGCCACGCAGCACAAAAGAGAAGGTGGTGACCTTCCTGGGCCGTATCACGATGCAGAAAGGTCCCGAATACTTTGTTGAGGCGGCCGCCAAAGTGCTGGCCAACACTGACAATGTGCGCTTCGTCATGGCAGGCTCCGGCGACATGATGAACAAGATGATAGAACTTGCCGCCGAACGCGGCATAGCTGACCGCTTCCATTTCCCCGGCTTCCAGAAAGGGCGCCAGGTGTACGAGATGCTCAAGGCGAGCGACGTGTACATCATGCCTTCAGTATCGGAGCCTTTCGGCATCTCTCCGCTTGAGGCGATGCAGATGGGAGTTCCGTCAATTATCTCCAAGCAGAGCGGCTGCGCCGAAATCCTGACGAACGTCATCAAGACCGACTACTGGGACATCGACGCTATGGCCGATGCCATCCACTCGATATGCTTCAATCCGGCTCTCTACCGGCAGCTCCGCGAGGACGGCATAGCCGAAGTGGCCCAGATCACCTGGGACAAGGCCGGCCAGAAGGTCATCGACATCTACAATAAAGTCCTCGGTCGTTAAACTTACTACTACGTCAAAAACAATATGAAAGCAATCTGTTTCAACTTCGAAATACATCAGCCGTACCGTCTCAAACGCTACCGTTTCTTCGACATCGGCAAAGACCACTACTACTTCGATGACTTCCTGAACGACGACATCGTGACCCGAGTGGCTCAGAACTCATACATCCCCGCCTGCAAGACACTGCTCCGCATGATCGAGCAGAATGAGGGACGTTTCCGCTGCTCTATAGCAGTGTCGGGCCTCGCGTTCGAACAGTTCGAGCACTATGTGCCCGAGATGCTCGAAGTGCTCGACAAACTGGCTGCCACCGGATGCGTCGAATTCGTTGCACAGCCGTTCAGCTACGACCTTTCGTCGCTGACCGACCCCGAAGAATTCGCAGCTCAGATAGCCGCTACGGCAAGCATTCTCCGCAATCGGTTCGGCATCGAGCCCAAGGTGGTCCGCAACACCGAACTTATCTACTTCGACGACCTGGCACCCCAGCTGACAGCCATGGGCTTCAAGGGTGCGCTCACAGAAGGCGCCAAGCACATCCTTGGCTGGAAGTCGCCCGACTATGTGTACACCGCAGCATCGTCGCCCGACCTCAAACTGCTCATCAACAACAAAAAGCTGAGCGAGGACATCGCCTTCCGCTTCAGCGACGGTTCGTGGAGTGAATTCCCTCTGACGGCTGACAAGTACATGGACTGGATTGCGTCGACTCCTGCCGAAGAGCAGATCATCAACATCTTCCTGAACATGGAGACCTTCGGCGACCTGCATCCCGCCACTACGGGTATCTTCCAGTTCCTTGAAGCACTGCCCCGCTTTGCCGCCGAACGCGGAGTCGAATTCGTGACACCGACGGAAGCCATCAGCAAAATCAAGCCTGTCGGCATTCTTTCGGTCAACCACCCGATATCGAGTGTCGGCGAAGAATGTGACACGTCGTGCTGGCTCGGCAACCGCCTCCAGAACGAAGCATTCGACAAGCTCTATTCTCAGGCCGAACGCGTGCGTGAGTGCTCGAACCGCTCTCTCAAACGCGACTACCAGTACCTTCAGGCATGCGACCACTTCTTCTACATGAATACGCGCCGCCCTGTTGCTTTCAGCCCCTATGAGACTCCGTTCGCAGCGTTCACGAACTACATGAACGTGCTTGCCGACTTCATCATGCGCGTGAAGGAAGAGTTCCCTACGCAGGTGGACAACGAAGAGCTCAACTCGCTCCTGCTCACTATCCGCAACCAGGGTGCCGAAATCGAGGCGCTCAACAAGGAACTGAACTCCATGCGCAAGAGCATCGAGCAGTACAACATCGAGCACCGCAACCGCGAAGAGGAAACTCAGGTTCAGGCAGAAGAAGCCGCTCCCGCTCCCAAGAAACGGTGCCGGGCCGCAGCTCCCAAGGCCGCAAAGGCTGAAGGCGAAGTTCCAGTGAAGGCTAAGAAGACTGCCAAAAAGACAGCTGTGAAGGCCGCCAAAAAGTAAGCGTACGGCAAGTCAGACGGATCCGCTTATCAGAAGACGAGTCTGACGACGACATCACTCTTACAGGGGTGCCGCTCCCCGGGGCGACACCCCTGATTTTTTTAATCAGATATTTCAATGCTTCCTGATAAATTCATCATCACTATAGGCCGCACTTTCGGTAGCGGCGGGCGCGAACTTGGCCGACGTGTGGCCGAGCGGCTGGGCATAGGGTTCTACGACAAGCAACTGCTGGTACAGGCGGCAGCCAATGCCGGGTACAATCTGGAGTACTTCGAGCAAAACGATGAGCGGGCACCGCGCATCATGGGAGGTTTCGTGCCGTTCTCCATGGGATTCTATCCTATGGCATGGACGGGCGACAATCTTGCCGGCAGCGACGGCATATACAAAGCCCAGTGCGACTTCATGCACGCTCTGGCAGAGACCGAACCGTGCGTGATAGTGGGCCGAAGCGCCGACTATGTGCTGCGTGATGTGCCGAACGTGGTGAATATCTTCGTGCACTCGCCTGTAGACGACTGTGTGCGCCGGGTAGTGGACCGCATGGAGTGCAAGTCGGCCGACGAAGCCCGTGTGCTTATCGAACGGACCAACAAACTGCGAGCGAACTTCTACAATTTCTACACGGACAAGCGCTGGGGTGCCGCATGCTCCTATGACCTGACCATAGACTCGTCGACACTTCCGATGGACGTCCTTGTGGACTTCGTGACCGAATATGTGAAAAAGCGCCTGGAGAACAAATAACAGATTCGTCAGCGCACGAAAAAACGGGAACTGGATAAACCGGGCTCCCGTTTTTTCGTATCATGCCATCCCGGCCGAAGTTCTGTCTACGACTTCCTGCGGCGAAGGGAAGGGAACATCTTGCGTACATGGAGTATGACGGCAGAGGCACGGTCGCCCATGACTACCAGTGTGGTGGCCATGACGATGAGAGCCGCACCGAGACACTCTCGGGGAGATATGCCTACACCCAGGATGAGGAAACTCAGGACCACAGCCGTGACCGGCTCAAGGGCGCCGAAGATGGCCGTGGATGTCGGGCCAACGTACTGTATGGCCAGAGTGGTGCACATGAGGGATATGACCGTAGGGATGACGGCCAGAGCAAGAAGATTGAGCCAGTCACTGCCATTCGTGGGCAGGGTGAGCGGATTGCCAAGAGGTATCATGCACAGCAGGACAACACTGCCGCTGAGCAGGACGTAGAAGAGCAGCTTGACCGTGGGTATGTCACGGATGGCTTTGGACACGTTGACCATGACGATGTACAGGGCATAGGTGAGTGACGACAGCATGACGAGCATGATACCGTATCCGCTGAGGGTGGCTTCCCCCTGACCCGGCTGCGTGAGCAGGACCATGCCGGCTCCCATGATGACGAGGCAGAGGCCTGTGACGGGCCTGAAGCGCTCGTGGAAGAAAACGGTCATGAGCAGGGCCACCATGACGGGATAGACGAAGAGAAGAGTCGAGGCTATGCCGACATTCATATAGTTGTATGCGGCGAAGAGAGTGAGCGAAGAGAACGCCATAAGTGCACCGAGAACGGCGACAGGGGCTATTTCCGTGCGTCTGAGCGCAAGGCTGCGGCCTCTGGCTACAAGCAGACATATGAGCAGCGGAAGGCTCAGGAGATATCGGAAAAGGACCACAGAGTTGGCGTTCATGCCGTGCTCATAAAGGTTGACGGCGAAGATGGGATTGGTGCCGTAGGCGGCAGCCGCAAGGGCGGCAAGCAGGTAACCGGTGAATTTCATATGGTCAAGAGTGTGACTTATGCACAAATGAGGCGCTCAGGCGCGCCAGGACGAATACGGCCGCGAGGATGAGCACTATCAGTGCCGAGCACGGGACATCGATGACCGTCGACAGGAAGAGTCCGGCCACCGATGCGACAAGCGATATTACCGCCGAGGCCACGGCCACGGGCGTGAAGCGGTGCCAGAACACTTCGGCAGCTATCATAGGGAGGGACATCATGGACATGAGCATCATGATGCCTACAAGGCGTATTGTCAGGACTATACATACGGCCACCAGAACGGTCATCGTATAGGAGATGAACCTTACGGGCAGTCCGGAAACCTCGGCAAAGTCACGGTCAAAGGCTACGGCGACAATCTCGCGACATCGCCAGGCGAAGAATGCAGCGAGGACTGCGGCGTAAATGCCGAAAGTGACAAGGTCGGTGACGTTGACAGTGAGGATGTTGCCGAACAGAAATGCGTTCAGCTCGGGCACGTAGCCCGGTGTGAGAAAGACGAACAGCACACCAAGCGCCATACCAAGCGCCCACACGACAGCTATGGCCGAGTCCTCACGGAGTCTGAAGCGCCGGGAGAGCACCTCGACGCCGACAGAGGAGCCAATGGCAAAGACCGCGGCCGTGGCCACAGGACTGATGCCGAGAAAGTATCCGAGGCCGAGGCCGCCGAAGCAGGCGTGAGTGACGCCTCCCGATATGGCTACCATGCGCCTCGATATGATATATGTGCCGATGACAGCGGAGCACACGCTCAGGAGCGCCACCGCTACAAGGGCTTGCTGGAAGAAGGGATATGTGAGTATCTGAAGCATTTGCTACTTTTTGAGAGCGTCCTGCCGTGCCTCGGCGACAATCATGATGAGTTCGTCGCGCACTTGAGTCGGCAGTTCGATGTGGCGCAGCTGGAGGCTCCGGCCCCAACCGGCGATGTCGTCGGGAAGAAGCGTGAGAAGGACGTCGCGGAACTCCTCAATCTCGGCTTCGGAGTATTCGTCGGAGTGCCGTCCGGCGAAGCGGTCAAGTTCCTCGTCGTCGTAGTACACGACATCGGAGGATACGGATGCCAGCAGGGAGTCTTTCTCGCAGGTGATGTGCATGCCGCAGCACTCTTCATCCCCGGCGGAGTCAGCCGGGTCAGACTTTCCGGAGATGTCCGGCCCGTCCTGCCTGTCAGACTTCTTCATATATATGCTGTGCTCGATGTAGAGCAAGGCTCCTACACCGACGATGACGGCAAGCAGTATCAGCGACAGGCTCATTCCGCTACCTCCGGCATGGGTTCGGCAGGATCGGCGAGACGGAAGCCGGCGGCCTGCAGATGTTCGAAATAGGCAGGATATGACTTGGAGACAACCTCGGCATGGCGCACTACTATGCCCGGGATGAACACCGAGACCGGCGCAAGGGCCATGGCCATACGGTGGTCGTCATAGGTGTCGAACTCGGGGAGATGCGTGACCGGGATGCGCGCGCCTGACCACGACAGGACTGTTCCATAGCTCTCGATGTCGAGCACACATCCGATCTTTGCCATCTCGGCCTTGAGAGCCTCAAGACGGTCGCACTCCTTGACATGAAGCGCCCCCAGGCCGCTCAGACGGAAGGGCACACCAATGAGGCAGCATGTGACGACAAGTGAGGGTGTCAGGTCAGGCATATCGGAAAGGTCGGCATCACGGAGGCTGCACACCTCGGGAGTGGCCGAAAGCTCGGCTCCTTCGCCGGTGTACTCAGTGATGACACCGAGGCGCTCGAAGAGTCCGGCGGCATGGCGGTCGCCCTGGATACTCTTGTCAGAAAGGCCGGGAAGTGTGACCCATCCGGCAGTGACAGCAGCTATCTCGTACCAGAATGCAGCCGCACTCCAGTCAGGCTCGGAATCGTCGACCGGGCGCAACTGTGCCGGACATGAGATGTCGATACGATCGCGGTCGATATCGACACAGGCACCGCGGCGATTCATCATCTCCGCCGTCATGCGTATATAAGGCATGGACTGCACATAGCCAATCAGGCGGATGGTGAGATCGCTGTCAAGGAGAGGCACAATCATCATCAGAGCCGAGACATACTGTGAGCTTTCGGAAGCATCGATGTCGACGGATCCGCCGGAGAGACGGTGTCCGCGGATGCGCAGCGGCGGGAATCCTTCTTCGCCGAGGTAGTCGATGTCGGCCCCAAGCTCGCGGAGTACGTGCACGAGCGGCCCGATGGGGCGGCGCAGCATACGCTCGGAACCCGTGAGGACGCATGAGCAGCCGTCAGAGGCCGCGCACAGAGCCGTGAGGAAGCGCATGGCCGTTCCGGCAGGCCCTACGTCGACAGCAGAACCGTCGTCAGGCAGACCGCCCGCGAGAACAGCCGCCAGAGTGGCCGTGTCGTCGCATGAGCTGTCGGCACGCGGAGTGCCGGCCAGATAATCGAGCACCATCGCACGTGCCTCGATGCTCTTGCTCAGCGGCAGTGCGACGGTGGTCTCAAGGATTTCTTCGGGAGGAAATATCCGGTAGTTCATAATTGATGCTATTGCTGACTGCACTTTGAGCAGGTGGCATGGATGGCGTTACGGAGACTGTCGAGAGCGGCGGCAAGGACGCAGCGCGGCGTCCCGACGTTCAGTCGCGCGAATCCGACTCCCTGGGTTCCGAACATGGTGCCGTCGTTCAGTGCCAGATGAGCCTTGTCGAGAAGGAGGTCCATAATCTCACGCTGACACATATGGAGCTCACGGAAGTCAAGCCAGAGAAGGAATGATGCCTGAGGGCGGATGACCTTAACTTCAGGGATGTTGCGTGCGCAGTAGTCGATGGTGAAGTCGATGTTGGACTGCACATATTCAAGCATTTCATCGAGCCACCGCTCACCGGTGTTGTAGGCAGCCTCGGCGCCGATGGTACTGATCATGACCGGAGCGCTGAACTCATTCACCTCCAGCCAGTGGAAGAACGGGTTTCGGAGTTCGGGATTCTTGATGACCATCCATGAGCTGACGAGCCCGGGGATATTGAATGTCTTGGACGGAGCACCGAGCATGATGCCCACTTCCCGTGCGTCCGGGCCGCAGGAGAGGAAGGGGATGTGCGGACGCCCGTTGAGCATGAGGTCGCCGTGAATCTCGTCGCTGACAACAACCATTCCGGCTTCGCGGGCGATTGCGGCAAGCTCTGACATGGTCTCGCGGTCCCACTGAATGCCGATTGGATTATGCGGGTTGCACAGCACCATCATCCGCGGCTTGTGTTCGGCGACGACCTTCCGGAATCCGTCGAGATCCATACGGTATGAGCCGTCTTCGAAAATCAGAGGATTCTCGACCACGGTGCGGCCATTTCCCTCGACCACGGTGCGGAAAGGGGTATAGACCGGCGGCTGTATGAGCACACAGTCGCCGGGTCCGGTGAAGTAGTTGACGGCAAGGGCTATGCCCTTCACCACTCCCGGAATGAAGCAGAGTTCTTCGCGAGATATTCCGAAGTTGTGCCGACGCAGATTCCAGTCGATAATCGACTGCCAGTATCTGTCGGATGGCTCGGAGTAGCCCAGGACGGGATGCTGAAGTCTGTGAGACAGAGCTGCCGTGATGTCGGGGCATACGGCGAAGTCAAGGTCGGCAATCCACAACGGCGTGAGATCGTGGCGACCAAAGACACGGTCGAGACCGACGAGTTTCACAGCGTCGGTGCCCGAGCGGTCGATTACGTTGTCGAAGTTGTATCTCTGCATTTTTCCGGTATGTATTTAATATAAGGTTTGATTCGGTATCAGAGTCCCTGTCCGTGACAGTTCTTGTACTTCTTGCCTGAGCCGCAAGGACATGGGTCATTGCGACCTACCTTGGGCTGAGCCTTGGCAGGCATTACTTTTTCTCTCTCTCCCTGATGAGCAGAGGCAGCTCTGCGCTGCTCCTCCTCGCCCGGGAGCGAAGCCTTGGTGGCACGGTAGTTGGGACGGCCGGGCAGTTCCTCACGCGTCTCCTTCACCTCGGGCTGGCGAGGTTCGGGCTTCTCGACAGAGTCCTCGGGACGCTGCTGAGGCACGGGCGCCTGCTGGCGGATGAATATCTGACCGCGCATGAGAGCCGACACGGCCTTGCTGTTGAGGTCGCTGAGCATGTTCTCAAAGAGATGGAACGACTCGACCTTGTAGATTACCAGAGGATCCTTCTGCTCGTAGGTGGCATTCTGGACAGACTGGCGGAGCTGATCGAGCTCGCGGAGATGCTCTTTCCAGAGTTCGTCGATGGTGACGAGCATCAGAGCCTTGTGCCATTCCTTGACGATGGTGCGGCACTCGCTTGCAACAGCTTTGCGGAGGTCAGTGCGGATGTTGAACACTCGCTTGCCATCGGTGATGGGTACGAGAATCAGCCCGTCGTAGTCGGTGTTTTCGGCCATGCCGTTTATCACGGGAATCGCGACTTCACGAATGCGGTCGCTCTTACGCTGGAGAGCGTCCATGGCAGCTTCATGGAGTCTGTCAATCTTCTCCTCACGTGACATGTTGCTGTACTCGGCCTCAGTGAATGGCGCCTCGATGGCAAGGACACGGAATATCTCTGTGCAGAGGTCGGCATACTGAGCCGGACTCTCGTTGCTCATGATCATATTCTCGACTGTGTCGTAGACCATGTTGATGACGTCGACTCCGATTCGTTCGCCCAGAAGAGCATGACGGCGGCGCTCGTAGATGTAAGTACGCTGCTTGTTCATCACGTCGTCGAACTCAAGGAGGCGCTTACGGATGCCGAAGTTGTTCTCCTCGACACGCTTCTGAGCCTTCTCGATGGCGTTGCTGACCATGCGGTGCTCAATCATCTCACCTTCCTTGTAGCCCATTCGGTCAAGCATCTTTATGACGGAGTCAGTGGCGAAGAGGCGCATAAGCTGATCCTCGAACGAAACGAAGAACACCGACGAACCGGGGTCGCCCTGACGGCCGGAACGTCCACGGAGCTGACGGTCGACGCGACGTGACTCATGACGCTCTGTGCCGATGATGGCAAGACCTCCGGCCTCTTTCACCTCGGGAGTGAGCTTGATGTCAGTACCGCGGCCTGCCATGTTGGTGGCGATGGTCACACAGCCCTTGCGTCCTGCGAGAGCGACCACGTCGGCTTCGCGCTGATGCAGCTTGGCGTTAAGTACCTGATGGGGTATGGGAGGACGCTGGAGGTCGAGCATTCGCGAGAGGAGCTCTGATATCTCGACTGAAGTGGTGCCCACAAGGACGGGACGACCTTCGTTGACCAGCTTGACAACCTCGTCAATGACAGCCTTGTACTTGTCTTTCTTGGTCCGGTACACGCGATCCTCCATGTCGATGCGCGCCACGGGGCGGTTGGTGGGGATGGTGACCACGTCGAGTTTGTAGATGTCCCAGAACTCACCGGCCTCTGTAATGGCCGTACCGGTCATACCGGCGAGCTTGTGGTACATACGGAAATAGTTCTGCAGAGTGATGGTGGCGAAAGTCTGGGTGGCAGCCTCGACTTTCACGCCTTCCTTGGCCTCGATAGCCTGGTGGAGACCGTCGGAGTAGCGACGGCCTTCCATGATACGGCCGGTCTGTTCGTCGACGATTTTGACCTTGTTGTCATCCACGACATACTCGACGTCCTTCTCAAAGAGGGTGTATGCCTTGAGGAGCTGTGTGACGGTGTGCACTCGCTCGGCCTTGACTGCGTAGTTGGCCATGAGCTCGTCCTTGCGTGTCTGGCGCTCGGCGGGGTCGGCTATGTGCTCAAGTTCGGAGAGCTGGGCGGCGATGTCGGGCAGGACGAAGAACTGAGGGTCCTGAGCGTGTCCGGTGAGCTCGTCGATACCTTTGTCGGTGAGTTCGACTGAGCGGTTCTTCTCATCGATGACGAAGTACAGGGGGTCTGTGACGA